>JBDTXQ010000209.1:0-5287 GCA_040006115.1 Usitatibacter sp. | reverse complement strand
GGATGCGGTGCGCGCGCCCGCGCACCAGGAATTCGCGCAGGCGGTCGGCGCGCTCTGGCGTGTTGAAGCCGCGATTGGCGAGCGTGATGTCGAAGATGCGGATGGTGCGCTCGGCCGCGCCGATCACCTCGTCGATCGCGGCGAGCGACTCGGCCGTGCCGAAGAGCTTCCTGTAGCTCGGCTCCTTCGGTGCCTTCGCTGCCTCTGACGTCTCGCTCATGGAGCCTCCCCTGCGTGCGCGAAGCCCTGCAGGTACCAGGCGTGCGCCACGTCCCAGAATTCGCGGGGCGCGTCGACCGGACCTTGCAGCCTTCGCTCGTCGGCGATCGCCTGCAGGGCCACGCGCGCCTTCGCGGGCGCCTCCAGCTCCTCGCCGTTCATGAAGAACATCGTGCCAGAAAACATGAGGCGCGAGCGCGGATCGAGCGCCACGCCGTGGCGCGCGGCTTCCCGTTCGAAGCGCGCGCGCGTGAGCGGCTTCCTCGGCGGGCAGAAATACACGTGCGCCTTGGGCTCCGACAGGTAGCGTCCGGTGAACTCGCGCACCTCGATCGCGCCCCAGCGGATCGCCTCGAGCGCCCGGCCGGCGTGGGCGAACATATCCGCGGGAATCTCGCCGGGGTGGCGCGCCGGGGCGGCGCCCGGATCGGCGTATTGCCCGGCGGGCGCGAGGCGGTCGCGCAGGTAATCGAGGAAGCCCGCGACGAGCTCGGCGTCGCTGGGCGCGCGGAAACCGACCGACCAGGTAAGGCATTCCGTCTCCGCCACGCCGTGGTGCGCTACGCCCGGCGGCAGGTACAGCATGTCGCCCGCATCCAGCGTCCACTCGGCCTCGGGGGCGAAGCGCTGCAGGACCTTCAGGTCGAGGCCGGCCACGAACGATCGATCCTTCTGCGCCGAAATTTGCCAGCGCCGGCGGCCGTGGCCCTGCAGGAGGAATACGTCGTACGAATCGACGTGGGGCCCGACGCTGCCGCCGGGTACGGCGTAGCTCACCATCACGTCGTCGATGCGCGCATGCGGAACGAAATCGAAGCTTGCGAGGAGCGCGTCGGCGCGCGGCGAGAAGTGGTTGGTGTCCTGGACGAGCACGGTCCAGTCCCGGCGTGGAAGTTGCTTGAAGCGCGAAGGTGGAAACGGGCCGTGCTCCACGGACCACGATGCGCCGCGATGGCGCACGAGCCGCGAGGCGGCGTCGGCGGACGTGGCGAGCGCGAGGACCTCACGCGCGCCGAGCGGATCGGCGAAGCCGGGAAACGCACCGCGCAGGAGCAGCGGCTCGCGCTGCCAATGGCGGCGCATGAAGGCCGCGGGATCGAGCCCGACGGGATGCTTGCGTGTCATTTAAAATGGATTAGAATCGATTCGACAGTCGAGCGATCGCGGGTGCCATGCTACACGTAGGCCAACCAGCACCATCCTTCCAGCTCCCCGACGCCAGCATGGAGATGATGGATCTCTCCAGCTACCGGGGGAAGAAGAACGTTGTCCTTTATTTCTATCCGAAGGACGGCACGCCCGGCTGCACCATCCAGGCGATCGGCTTCAGCGACCGCGAGAACGAGTTCAAGAAGCTCGACACCATCGTCTTCGGCGTCTCGCGCGACGACGTTCTCTCCCACCAGGCGTTCCGCGACGAGCATGGCCTGTCGGTGCAGCTCCTCGCCGACACCGAGGAAGAGGTGTGCCGTCTCTACCAGGTGATCCAGGACAAGATCGTGAACGGGCATCCCAAGGCATGCCTGCTGCGCTCCACCTTCATTATCGACAAGAAGGGCGTGGTGCGCGACATACTTCAGGACGTGAACCCGCGCGCCCACGTGGACGAGGTCCTCAAGGTCTGCAAGTCGCTCGATTTCGCGCATGCCAATTAGGCGCGGCTCGGTGGTGAAGCTCGAGTACGAGCTGAAGTCGAGCGATGGCGAGCTCCTCGAGGACGAGGGCGCCCAGCTCGAATACCTGCACGGCGGCTTCGGCGGCATCTTCCCGAAGGTCGAGGAGGCTCTCGAGGGCAAGGAAATCGGCGACGAGGCGGCGCTCACGCTCGAGCCCGAGGATGCGTTCGGCGAATACGACGCGGAGCTGCTGCGCGTCGAGCCGCGCGAGCGCTTTCCCGAGGTGATCGAGATCGGCATGCGCTTCGAGGGCGTGCCGGGCGACAAGGAGGATGAGGCGCTCATCTACACCATCACCGACATCACGCCCGACAACGTGGTGGTCGACGGCAACCATCCGCTCGCCGGCGAGCGCCTCTGGTTCAAGGCGAAGGTGAGCGCGCTGCGCGCCGCGACCCGCGAGGAGCTCACGCACGGGCACGTGCATGGCGACCTTGGAGTGCATGCGCACTAGAGAGTGGGCGCGACGATGGCCTCGGTCTTCGGCTCGAAGGTGAATACTTCGGGCCTTTCCGGATCCACGGTCACCCGCACCCAGCCCACGAAAGGGCTCCCGTAGGTCTCGAGGCGCGTGAGGTTCGCGATCGGGCCGCTCGCATCCGTGAAGGGCGTGTCCACGCGATAGGTGTGCGTATCGCCGTGCACGAAGAGCAGGGGCTTGCGCAGCCGGCGCGCTGCGCACTCGAGCTGCGCGAGGAAGTCCTTGTAGACGGGCTTCTTCGTGTTCCAGGGATTCGCCTGGATCGCGACCACGAGGGCGCGCGTCTGCGGGCCTTCGCTCTCGCGCACCGCGCGTTCCAGCCAGCGGCGGTTCGCCTCGTTGCGGCAGAGGGCCTCGTCGTCGGAGGCCTTGTCGAAGCCCACGTTGTTCTGGCTGCCGGGAATGTTGAGGGTGACGAAGCGAATGCGCGAGCGCGTCCACGCGCGGTTCTCCGGGTAGGCGCCGCACGGCGCGGCGCGATCGTCCTCGGCCTCGGTCTCGATGCGCTCGGCGCCGAGCGCCGAGCGCCCGGCGAAGAACACCTCGCGCAGCTTCGCGAGGCGCTCGATCGGATCCATGGCGCCATTCGACTTGCGGCGGCAGTCGGTCCACTCGTTGTCGCCCGGCGTGTAGACGATCGCGTGCCTCGAGCGGTCCAGCTGCCCACGGCGCTTCTCGAAGAGCTCGTCGGTGCACGGCGAGTTGCCGCCCGCCTTGATGTCGCCCACGTGCACGATGAACGCGAGCGGCTCGCCGCTCATGCGATCGAGCATCCTCACGAAATGCGCTTCCTCGCGGTCGTTGTACGGCGTGTCGCCCATCACGCCGAACACGAAGCCCTCGCCCGCCGGCGGGCGCGCCGCGCACCCCGCCAGCAGCGCCGCCAGGAAAAGTGGTGTCAGGTACGACTTAAAAAGTCGTGTCAGGTACGACTTTCGGTAGCTCATCTGAGACAGGGGGAGGAGCGAAAATGAGATGATGCCCGATTCGATTCCGCCATGAAGAGCCCATGAGCTCGCTCGAGGCCGATCCCGACCTGCGAGCGCTGCGCCGCACTGGATTGGCGGTTGTCCTCACCTGCTTCGTCTTCAATATCTTCAGCCGCGGCATCGGAGACGCATTCACCGTCATGGTGTTGCCGCTCGAGCGGGAGTTTGGCTGGTCGCGCGCGCAGCTGACCGGCATCTATTCGGCCTATCTCCTGGTGAGCGGGCTGGTCGGGCCCGTTGCCGGCTGGCTCTTCGACCGTCACGGGCCGCGCTTGGTGTACGCCGCGGGGCTGGGCATCGCCGGAGCCGCGCTCATAGCCGCTGCGTCGCTCGAGCGCCTGTGGAGCTTCTACCTGGTGATCGGAGTCGCGGTGGGCACTGGCGTGGGGCTCCTCGGCATGGTGCCCGCCGCGGCGCTCCTCGCGCGCTGGTACAAGCGCCGGCTCTCGACCATGATCGGCATCGTGTTCTCCGCCGCCGGCCTCGGGGCGCTCATCATCGTGCCGGTCACGCAGTACCTCGTCGCCCTGCACGGATGGCGCGGCGCCTACCGCGTGCTCGGCTGGTGCGTGCTCGCCACGGCGATCCTGCAGCTCATCGCGGTGCCATGGCGGCGCTTCGCGGTCGGCGACCCGCGCGTGGAGGCGCTGCACGCGGCCGACGTGGGCGCGCTGCCGTGGACCGTGAAGAGGGCGATGGCCACGCCGCTCTACTGGGGCTTGGTGCGCGTCTTCTTCTTCACGTCGATGGGCATGTACGTGGTCCTGGTGCAGGTGGTCTCGTACCTCATCGACCTCGGCGTGGCGCCGCTCGCCGCGGCGAGCGCATTCGGCGTCATGGGCATGCTCTCGGTGGCGAGCGTGATGTCGAGCGGCTTCCTCGCCGATCGCATGGGCATGCGCCGCACCGCGATGGTGAGCTTCGCGGGCACCGCCATCGGCATCGCGCTTTTCCTCGCGCTCTCGTACAGCGCGGCCCCGGCGCTCCTCGGCGCCTGCATCGTGGTCTTCGGACTTTGCCAGGGCGCGCGGGGCCCGCTGGTCTCGTCGCTCGCCGCACGGCGCTTCGCGGGGCGCGGGCACGCGACGGTCTACGGGACGATCCTCGCCACCAATGCCATCGGCGCGGCGTTGGGCTCTTACACGGCGGGGATGCTGCACGATTTCACCGGGAGTTACCGTGCGAGCTTCGTCTTCTCGCTGGTCTCGATCGTCTTCGCTGCATTGCCGTTCTTCACGGTGAAGGAGCTGCGCGAGGCGAAGTGAGCCGCGCCTAGTCCTCGGCGAGCTTCCTCAGCCGATAGAGCGCCTCGAGCGCTTCCCTGGGCGACATCTCGTCGGGCTTCATCGCGAGGAGCACCTCCAGAGCGGCGTTCGTCTCGACAGGCTCGGGGCGCGCGGGGGCGGCGAAGAGGTCGGGATGCGCCCCACCCGCGCGCAGCTGCTTCTCCAGCTCCGCCAGGTGCCTGCGCGCCGCGCGCACCACGTCCTTGGGAATGCCCGCGAGGTGTGCCACGTGGATCCCGTAGGAGCGGTCCGCGGGCCCGCCCTCCAGTCGATGGAGAAAGACGATGCGGTCCTTGTGCTCGACCGCATCGAGGTGCACGTTGGCGACGTGCGGCAGCTCTGCGGCGAGCTGCGTGAGCTCGAAGTAGTGCGTGGCGAAGAGCGTGTAGCAGCGCACCTGCTCCGCGAGATGGCGCGCGATGGCATAGGCAAGCGCAAGCCCGTCGAAGGTCGAGGTGCCGCGCCCGATCTCGTCCACCAGCACCAGGCTCCTCGGCGTCGCGTTGTTGAGAATCGAGGCGGCTTCGGTCATCTCCACCATGAAGGTCGAGCGCCCACCCGCGAGGTCGTCGGATGCGCCGATGCGCGTGAAGATGCGGTCGATGGGCCCAATCGTCGCCGACTTCGCCGGCACGA
>JBDTXQ010000208.1:0-5335 GCA_040006115.1 Usitatibacter sp. | reverse complement strand
GCTTCCAGGACTACGGGGTGGAGGCGGTGATCTACACCGACATCGGCCGCGACGGCATGATGACCGGCGTCAACATCGAGGCCACTGTGCGCCTCGCCAAGGCGCTCTCGGTGCCGGTGATCGCGAGCGGCGGCTTGACCAGCCTCGAGGACATCAAGGCGCTGCTAGAGGTGGAATCCGAGGGCATCACGGGCTGCATCGCCGGGCGCGCCATCTACGAAGGCAAGCTCGATTTCGCGGCCGCGGTGAAGCTCGCCGCCGGCGCCGCCTGAGGCCGGCGCGAGGCACGGAGGAAGCGAGCTGCTCGCCAAACGCCTCATTCCCTGCCTTGACGTGCACGCCGGCCGCGTGGTGAAGGGCGTGAAGTTCGTCCAACTGCGCGACGCCGGCGACCCGGTCGAGATCGCGCGCGGCTACGACGCCGCGGGCGCCGACGAGATCACGTTCCTCGACATCACGGCGTCCAGCGACGCGCGCGACACCATCGTGGAGGTGATCGAGCGCGTCGCCGACCAGGTTTTCATCCCCCTCACCGTGGGGGGCGGCGTGCGCGCGGTCGAGGACGTGAGGAAGCTCCTCAATGCCGGCGCCGACAAGGTGAGCATCAACACCGCCGCGGTCGAGGACCCCGGCCTCGTTTCCCGGGCGGCGTCGCGCTTCGGCTCGCAGGCGATCGTCGTCGCGATCGACGCGCGCGCCGCGGGCGCGGGCAAGTGGCAGGTCTACACCCACGGCGGGCGCAAGGCGCGCGGGCTCGATGTCGTAGAATGGGCGCGCGAAATGGCGCGGCGTGGCGCGGGCGAGATCCTCCTCACCAGCATGGATCGCGACGGCACCAAGAGCGGCTTCGACCTCGAGCTCACGCGCGCGGTGTCCGAGGCGGTGACGGTCCCGGTAATTGCGAGCGGCGGCGTGGGCACCCTCGAGCACCTGGCACGCGGCATCGAGGAGGGGCGCGCCGACGCGGTGCTCGCGGCCTCGGTGTTCCACTTCGGCGAGATCACCATCCCCGAGGCGAAGCGTTTCCTCGCCGCACGCGGAATCGAGATGCGACTGTGACGACCGACTGGATCGAAAGCGTGGCGTGGAACGCCGAGGGGCTCGCGCCGGCCGTGGCGCAGGACGCCGCGTCGGGGGAGGTGCTCATGCTCGCGTGGATGAACCGCGAGGCGCTCGCGCGCACCGTGGAGTCGGGCGAGGCGCACTACTGGTCGCGCTCGCGCAAGTCGCTGTGGAGGAAGGGCGCGACTTCTGGCCACGTGCAGCGCGTGGTGGAGGTGCGCCTGGACTGCGATGCCGACGCGCTCCTGCTGCGCGTGGAGTCGGTCGCGGGCATCGCGTGCCATACCGGGCGCCGCCGCTGCTTCTTCAGCCGGCTCGAGGGCGCGGCGGGCGAGCGGCGCTGGACGCAAACCGACCCCGTGCTCGCGAGCCCTGAGTCGTTTCGCGATGGCTGAGCGCGACATGCTCGCGAGGCTCGAGGCCGCGATCGCCGCTCGCGGGCGCGCGGACCCCGCCTCGTCGTACGTCGCGTCGTTGAACGCGAAGGGCCTGGACGCGATCCTGAAGAAGATCGGCGAGGAGGCGACCGAGGCCGTGATCGCCGCGAAAGGCGGCGAGCGCGGCGCGATCGTCCACGAGACCGCGGACCTCTGGTTCCACTCGCTCGTCATGCTCGCGTGGCACGGCATCCCGGTGGCCGAAGTCCTCGCCGAGCTCGAGCGGCGCGAGGGCCGCTCCGGAATCGACGAGAAGGCTTCCCGCGAAAAAGGAGACCCGCGATGAACGCGAAGGGCGATTGCATCTTCTGCAAGATCGTGGCGGGCCAGATTCCCTGCCGCAAGGTCTACGAGGACGACGACATGCTCGCCTTCCACGACATCAACCCGGTGGCGCCCGTGCACTTCATGATCATCCCCAAGGAGCACGTGGATTCGCTCGCGCAGGCGACCGACGCGCACGCCGCGGTGCTCGGCAAGATGATGGCGAAGGCGGGGCGGCTTGCGCGCGAGGAGGGGGCCGCGGACGGCTTTCGCACGATCGTGAACACCGGCCGGGTGGGAAGGCAGGACGTGTATCATTTGCACATCCACATCATTGGCGGTCCCGACCCCCTTCCACGCATGATCGCGAAGGAATAGGCGGCGCGGGAACGCGGGCGTCACCAGGAGATTGCAATGGGTTCATTCAGCATCTGGCATTGGTTGATCGTGCTGGTCATCGTGCTGCTGATCTTCGGCACCAAGAAGCTGCGCAACATGGGCACCGACCTCGGGGGCGCCGTGAAGGGCTTCAAGGACGGCGTGAAGGGCGACGACGACAAGCGCCCCGCCGGCGAGATCACCGCGTCGGGCTCGACCATCGAAGGCGAAGTGAAGGAAAAGCAGAAGAGCTGACCGCGCGTCGCGCGCCTTCTTCGCGCCTCGTGCCTCGCGCTAGCTTCCCATGTTCGACATCGGGTTCTCCGAGCTTCTCGTTTGCGCGGTCGTGGCGCTCGTCGTCATCGGCCCCGAGCGCCTGCCGAAAGTCGCGCGCACGCTGGGCGTGCTCTTCGGGCGCCTGCAGCGCTACGTGACCCAGGTGAAGGCCGACATCAACCGGGAGATGGATCTCGCCGAGCTCGGCAAGGTGAAGAGCGAGTTCGAGAGCGCGGCGCGCTCCTTCCAGTCGGAGGTGCAATCGAAGGCGGGCGAGGTGGAGCGCGAGATGCGCGACGCCGCCGCCTCGATCGAGCGCACGCTCGACGGCGTCACCGAAACGGCGCCTCGTCCAGAGGCGCCCGCGCCCGCCGCCACCGCACCCGCGCCGACGCCGCCGCTCGAGCTGGGCATCGAGGAGCCCGCGCAGCCCGGGCCGGGCAAGCGATGACCGCCAGCCAGGAAACCTTCCTCTCGCATCTCATCGAGCTGCGCGAGCGCCTGGTGCGCTCCATCTTCGCGTTCGCGATCGCCTCGATCCCGGCGCTCTACTTCAGCGCCGAGCTCTACGACATCCTCGCCGCCCCGCTGATCCAGAGCCTGCCGAAGGGCTCGCAGATGATAGCGACGGGCGTGATCACCCCGTTCCTCATCCCCATGAAGATCGCGTTCATGTCGGGGTTCCTCCTCGCGCTTCCGGTGATCCTGTACCAGGGGTGGGCCTTCGTGGCGCCGGGGCTCTACTCGCACGAGAAGAAGCTCGTCCTGCCGCTGGTCGTGAGCAGCACGCTCCTCTTCATGCTGGGGATGGTGTTCTGCTACTTCATCGTGTTCGGCAAGGTGTTCGCCTTCATCGCGAGCTTCGCGCCCAACAGCATCAAGGTGGCCCCGGACATCGAGGCCTATTTCAACTTCGTGCTAGGCATGTTCATCGCCTTCGGCCTTGCCTTCGAGGTTCCGGTTGTGGTCGTGGTGCTGGTGATCACCGGCCTCGTGACCGTGGAGCAGCTGCGCGAATGGCGCGGCTATGTGGTGGTCGCGATCTTCGTGGTGGCGGCGGTGGTGACGCCGCCCGACGTGGTGTCGCAGATCGCGCTCGCGTTGCCGATGTGCCTGCTCTACGAGATCGGCATCGTGGTCGCGCAGGCGGTCTCCAAGCGGCGCAAGCGCGAGGTCGGGCTCACCGGATCGAGCGAGTAGCCCTCAGGGCTCCTCGGCGCGCGCCCGGGGGCGCCGCTTGCCCACCAGCACGTCGAGGTTCAGCTCCTGCTTGCCGCGCAGCACCTTCACCGATACCGTCTTCCCGGGCGGCACCGATGCGATGGCATTGAGCGTCGTGCTCACGTCGACCACCGTCTTGCCCGCCACCGCGACCATCACGTCGCCCAGCTTCATGCCGCCTTTCTCCGCGGGGCTGCCGCGCTCGATGGCGCCGACGATGGCGCCGCGCGTGCCCTGCAGCCCGAGGGACTCGGCGAGCTCCGCGCGCAAGTCGGCGACCTCGACCCCGAACCAGCCGCGCGTGACGCCGCCCGTTTCGATGATCTGCTCCATCACCTTCTTCGCCACGCTCACCGGGATCGCGAAGCCGATCCCCTGGTAGCCGCCCGAGCGCGAGAAGATGAGCGTGTTGATGCCGATGAGGTTGCCGTTGGTGTCCACCAGGGCGCCGCCGGAGTTGCCCGGGTTGATCGCGGCGTCGGTCTGGATGAAGTTGCCGAAGGCGCTCGCTTTCTCGATCTCCCGGCCGGTCGCGCTGATGATGCCCATGGTGACCGTCTGGCCGACGCTGAAGGGATCGCCGATCGCGAGCACGACGTCGCCCACCGCGGCCTGCTCGGAGATCCCGAAGGTGATCGGCGTGAGCCCGCTCGCGGGCACGCGAACGACGGCGAGGTCGGTATCGGGATCGGTGCCGACGATCTTGCCGGCGAGGACGCGTCCGTCGGCGAGGGTCACCTGGATGTCGCTCACGCCCGCGACCACGTGGTCGTTGGTGAGGATGAAACCCTCGCGGCTCACGATCACCCCGGAGCCGAGGGAGAGCTGCGTTTCCGGCTGGACGCCGAAGCGCTCGCCGAAGAACTTGGTGAAGGCGGGGTCCTCGAGGAGCGGGTTGCTGCTGCGGCGCACCTGTCGCGTGGCCGATATGTTGACCACCGACGGGGTCGCCTTCTTCGCCGCGTCGCTGAAGGAGAAGCGCCCGCCACCGCCCGCGGGAGAAAGCACCGCGTTGGGCGCCGCTTCCCGAACCTCCACCACCTGCGTGCGCCACGAGAGCCAGTCGGGCTTCACCAGGCTCACGACGAAGATCGCCGCGAGCGTGAAAGTGACCGCCTGGGCGAAGAGGAGCCAGAGCTTGCGCATGCCTCCTATTTTCGCACGAGGCTGTCGCGGATCTCCCTGAGGAGCAGCACGTCTTCGGGCGGCGCGGCCACCACCGGCGTCTGCCGGCGCATCTTGTTGATCTGCCTCACCATCAGGAACACCACGAAAGCGAGGATCACGAAGTTGAACACGATGTTAATGAAGTTTCCCCACGCGATCACCGGCACGCCGGCCTTGCGAAGCGCCTCCACGGTCATCGGGATTCCCGCGGGGATCGGCGTGAGGGCGGTGAAATGGCTCGCGAAGTCGATGCCGCCGGTGAACTTGCCGATCACCGGCATGATGAGGTCGGTCACCAGGGAGTCGACGATCTTCCCGAACGCAGCGCCGATGATCACGCCCACGGCGAGATCGACGACGTTGCCTTTGACCGCAAATTCCTTGAATTCCGACATCATGCTCATGGGTGTTCCTCGCAGGGGGAGAAGTGCAATCTAGGGGCGCGCGCAACCTGCGTCAATGGAAGATTCAGGCGCCGGGCTTTAAGTGGGGGCAGCAAATCCGCTAAAATGTTCAATTAACCTCGTCCC
>JBDTXQ010000207.1:0-5443 GCA_040006115.1 Usitatibacter sp. | reverse complement strand
GGCTCGGCACGCGCGAGATCGAGGAGGCGGTGCAGGCCCATCCGAACGTGGCCGAGGTGGCGGTGGTGGGCGTCGCCGATGCGCTCAAGGGCCAGGTGCCGATGGCGTTCGCGGTGGTGAAGGACGCCGCGAAGACGGCCACGGCCGAGCTCGCCGCCGCGCACGAGAAGGAGATCATGGCGACCGTCGACAGGGAGCTTGGCGCCATCGCCCGTCCGTCGCGCGTCTATTTCGTCACCGTGCTGCCGAAGACGCGCTCCGGCAAGCTCCTGCGCCGCTCCATTCAGGCCATCTGCGAGGGTCGCGATCCAGGCGACCTCACCACCATCGAGGATCCCAGCGCATTGGAGCAGATAAGGGGTCAGAACCCTTTTCCGCGCTAAAAGGGGACAGGTCGAAAAGTCGTACCTGACACCACTTTTCGCGCCGCCTTCTCGATCAGGACCGAGTCGCCGAACTCGTGAGTGAGATAGGCGCCGCCTTCGAGGGCGGCGTCGGCGCGGGCGAGGGTTTCGTCGTCGGCGAACGCTCGCAGCAGCTCGTGATGGCTGGTGCCGCGCTCGTGTGTCCCCGAGAGAATCGTGTCGACCAGGCGCAGCTCGGTGCGCTCGTCGATTCGCTGAGTGGCGATGCCGTCGCCCGCGTAGACGCGGCCGTTCGCATCGACGGCATGCTCCAGGGCGCGCACCACGGTCGTGCCGATCGCGATCACGCGCCCGCCGCGAGCGCGAGCCGCGCCGATCGCCCGCGCGGTTGCCTCGCGAATCCGATAAGGCTCGTCGAAGGGCAGCAGCCTATCGAGCGCCGCATCTCCCGTCGAAGAGAGGCCCGCGGCATGGGTGAGAGTGGCGAATTCGACGCCGCGCGCACGCATCGCAGCGATCACGCGCCAGTCGAGCACGAAGCCCGCGGATGGCGCCTCGAACGCCACCGGCATCCACGCGATGGGCGTCCATACGTCCCAGAGCGCGAGCGGCGCCGGGACGTGCGCATACTGGATCGGGCGCCCGTGGCGGGCGAGGCCTTGCCAGATCTCGTCGCGCGTTCCCGAGAAGCGGATTTCCAGGAGCCGGGGATGTTCGCCCACGCTTTCGACCGTTGCGTGCAGCGGCCCGAGGTGGAGAGAGTCGCTCGCCGCGAACGGCGGCGGCGGCGCTCGATCCTCGGTGCGCGTGCGATAGTCGCCGGCGCCGAACACGATGGCGGCGAAGCGCGCCATTTCCTCGAGCGACTCGCGCCGCGCGAGCCGAACTTCGATCGGTCGGCCGGATTCGCGGTGGACGCCGATGAGGCTCGCGGGAAGGGTGGCGGCATCATTCGCGATCACCAGGTCGCCGCGTGCGAGGAGGTCGATGAAGCGGCGCCTCGGCCAATGGCTGATGCGGCCCGCACGGTCCACGGCGAGCAAGCGCGCGTCGGCGGGCCGCTGGACCGGATGCGCCGCTGCGATCAATGGAGGGCTGCCTTTTCGCGCAGCCCCGCGAGCTCGCCCAGCTCGGCCACGATCGCGCGCGTGAGCTCCTGCGCCGCGGCCCCGGGGCTCTTCAAGGTCGCCGGATCGGACTCGGGCAACGCCGCGCGATGCAGCGCCGTGTCCATGTCGCCCGGATCGATCGACAGGAACGACACGCCCTCGCTCGCGAGCTCCTCGTTCCATATCGCGCTCAGGTGATGAAGGCCCGCCTTGGCGGCGCCGTACGCACCCCACCCCGCGTAGGGCGTGATGGCGGCATCGCTCGAGACGTTCAGCACCAACGCGCCGCGGCCATCGGCCGCAGACGCGCGCAAAGCGCCGAGCAGCGTCCTCGCGAGCCGGAAAGGGCCCAGGAGATTGGTGGCGAGGGCAAGCTCGAGATCTTCGCATTCGGTGTCGGCGAGCGGTGCCAACGGCAGCGGACCCAGGCTTGACGCGTTGTTCACGAGCACGTCGAGTCCGCCCAGGCCGCCCAGGACCTGCAGCGCGATGGGGTGGATGTCCTCCTTCCTCGAGATATCGCCCACGATGCCGATCGTACCGGGATGCTCGGCCGCGACGCGCTCCACCGCTTCGCGCGTGCGCGCGACGAAAGCGACGCGCGCCCCGCGTCGCCCCCACTCGCGCACGAGTGCCAGCCCCAATCCTGCGGTGCCCCCCGTGATCGCGACCCGTATCCCCCGCAGGTCCGCATGATCCTTGATGAATGTGTCCATGGTCGTTCTCCTTTCGATGCTGGGACAATAGGGGTGAACGCGCGCGGAGTAACGCACGTGTCCAATCCCTTGGCGAAAGGTCAATCCGATGGACAAACCGGCCCTGATTTCACGTCACCTGGCGCGCAACCTCGCCAGCCTTCGTCAGGTTCGCTCGCTCACCCAGGAGGGGCTCGCGAAGGCCGCGGGCGTGCCGCGCTCCACCATCGCGAACCTCGAGTCGGGCGACGGCAATCCCTCGCTCGCGGTGATGGCCAAGGTCGCCGCAGCGCTTGGCACCTCCATCGACGAGCTGGTCGCCTCCCCCCGCGCCAAAGTGCGGCGCTGGGCCGCGAAGGATCTCGCGTCGAGAAACCGCGGGCGCGGAGTCACGACGCGCGCCCTGGTCCCCGAGCCCGTGCCCGAGGAAATGCTCGAGTTGATGGAGCTGGAACCGGACGCGGCGATGGCGGGCACGCCCCATCTTCCGGGCACCCGCGAATTCTTCTCGTGCCTGGAAGGTCAGGTCACGATCTTCGTCGCTGGCGATCGCTACGACCTGAAAGCGGGCGACGTGCTGGGATTTCCCGGGAACGTGCCGCACTCCTACCGGAACGTGGATGGCGCTTTACGCGCGGTCGGCATCTCCGTGGTGGTCCTTGCCAAGGCCGGCGTCTAGGAAGGAAAAGCCCGGAGTTTGTCCCCGGGTTCTTTACTTGCAGGGGCCGAGGTACTTGCCCTCCATGTGCTGGGTCATGTTCATCTTCTTGCCGCCCTCGTCCATGGCCATCTTTATGTCCATGACGAAGCCGTCGCTGCTGAAGGTGAGCTTGTTGTCGGCGCTCATCTTCGGCTGCTTGCACTCCATCGTGTAGGTCGCCGTGTTGCCGGACTGGCTGAAATTCCTGATCTCGCACGTCTCGGGCATCTTGCCGTCGCGCCCGGCGCCACGTCCCATCTGGCCCTTCTCGATGTCCTCGGGCGTCACGCACTTCTGGAAGTTCATGCTCTGCTTGCCCATGCCTGGCGGCATGCCCGGGATGGCGCCCATGTCCATTTCCATCTTGTAGTCGTACATGCCGGCCTTCATCTTGCCCTTGAAGCTGTCGAAGGGGCCGGCGATCGCGGCGACGGAAACGGCGCAGCAGGCGAGCGCGAGCAAGCGGGTCTTGGTCATTGCGATGCATCCTCCCGTTGAGAAGCCGCGAGAATAACCAATTCCCGGGCGCGGAGCCACTAGAATACGGGCTATGGCAAGCCAGCTCGACCTCCCCGGGGACAAGAAGGCGCTGCGCCGCGAGATGATCGCGCGCCGCGACGCCATGCCGGCCGCGCAGCGCGCACGCATCGCACAGGGGCTCACCGCGAAGCTCACCGCGCTTCCCGAATTCACCGCCGCGCGCTCGGTGCTCGCCACCATGGCGATCGGCAGCGAGTGGGTGACGCTTCCTTTCATCGAGCACGCGCGCGCCGCGGGCAAGGCGATCGTGCTTCCGCGCATCACGCCGGCGCCGCGCCATCTCGAGCTCCACGTGGTCGGGGACATGGAGCGCGACCTCGTCCCCGGCGTCTGGGACATCCCCGAGCCCGATCCGACGCGCTGCCGCAGGGTGGATTTCGCCGAGGTCGATTTCGCGCTCGTCCCGGCGCTCGCCGCCGACCGCGCGGGCTATCGCCTCGGCTACGGCGCGGGCTACTTCGATCGCCTCCTCGGCAACCGCGGCGCGCGCCCTTTCTGCGTGACCGCGCTGCCGGCAGCGTTCTTGCTGGCGAACGTGCCGCACGAAGCCCACGATATTCCCGTCGATCGCATCGTGAGCGACGCGCCATGACCGCGCGCGTGATCGACGGCAAGGCGATCGCCGCCGAGTTCCGCGCCGAGTTCGCGATCCGCGTCGAGCGCCTGAAGCGCAGCGGCATCGTGCCGGGGCTCGCGGTGATCATCGTGGGCGAGGACCCGGCGAGCCAGCTCTACGTGCGCAACAAGGCGCTCGCCTCGGGCGCCATCGGCATGCATTCCGAAGTTCACGCGCTTCCCGCCGACACCACGCAAGCGCACCTGATCGCGTTCGTGAAGCGTTTGAACGCCAATGCCGCGATCCACGGCATCCTCGTGCAGCTGCCGCTCCCCAGGCAGATCGAGGGCCGCGCGGTGATCGAGGCGATCGCGCCCGAGAAGGACGTGGACGGCTTCCACTATTTCAACGTGGGCTCGCTGTTCATGGGCGAGCCGGCGTTCTATCCGTGCACGCCCTTCGGCGTCATGAAGATGCTCGAGCACGAGTCGATCCCGGTCGAGGGGCGGCACGCGGTGGTGGTGGGACGCTCGAGCATCGTCGGCAAGCCCATGGCTCTCCTCCTGCTCAACGCGGGCGCTACGGTCACCATCTGCCATTCGAAGACCCGCGACCTCGCGGCCATGACGAGCCAGGCCGACATCCTCGTGGCCGCGGTCGGGAAGGCGCGCCTCATCACCGGGCCCACGGTGAAGGAGGGCGCGGTGGTGATCGACGTCGGCATCAACCGCCTTCCCGACGGCAAGCTCGCCGGGGACGTGGACTACGCGACGGTCGCGGAAGTCGCCTCACGCATAACCCCGGTGCCGGGCGGCGTGGGCCCCATGACCATCGCGATGCTGCTGGGAAACACGGTGAAGTCCGCGGAGCGGGTCGCCGGCCTCGCGAGCCGCTCCGAGACCCGCATCGCCTGAGGGAGAAGCGCAATGAACGCATACGAGAAGGGCCTCGAGCGCAACGACGCGAACTACACCCCGCTCACGCCGGTCTCGTTCCTGGCGAAGGCGGCGCGCGTGTACCCGGAGCGCACCGCCGTCATCCATGGCGCGGTGCGGCGCAACTGGCGCGAGGTCTATCAGCGCGCGCGTCGCCTCGCCTCGGCCCTGGAGAAGCGCGGCGTTAAGCGCGGCGACACCGTGGCAGCGATGCTTCCCAACGTCCCCGCCATGATGGAGCTGCATTTCGGGCCGGCCATGTTCGGCGCGGTGCTCTGCACCCTCAACACGCGCCTGGACGCGGAAGCCATCGCCTTCATGCTCGACCACGGCGAGGCGAAGGTCCTCTTCACCGACCGCGAGTTCTCGCCCATCATCGCGAAAGCGCTGAAGCTGGTGAAGAAGCTGCCGCTCGTGGTGGACGTGGACGACGCGCTCTTCGAGGGCGGCGAGGCGCTGGGCTCGGTCGAATACGAGGCGTTCATCGCCGAGGGCGACGCCGACTTCGAATGGAGCGTGCCCCCCGACGAATGGAACGCGATC
>JBDTXQ010000206.1:0-5459 GCA_040006115.1 Usitatibacter sp. | reverse complement strand
GAGCACCAGCCCGGCCTCGTAGCGCTCCTCGACGAAGTAGTCGTGGAAGGCCTTCCTGTTTTCGACGATCGACATAAGTGTTTATTCTACCGTTCGGCCCATGCCTACCGTCCTGAAGAGCGTTCTCGTCACGCATTCCGCGCAAACCATGTTCGACCTCGTGGACGACGTGGAGAGCTATCCGCGCTTCCTGCCGTGGTGCTCGGGTTCGCAGGTCTACGAGCGCACCGGCGCCGTGACCCGCGCGCGCATCGACATCGACTACCACGGCCTCGCGAGCCACGTCTCGACGCTGAACCGCAAGGAGCCGCCGGGACGCATGGACCTCGAGTTCGTCGAGGGTCCTTTCGAGGAATTCAAGGGGCGCTGGACCTTCGTTCCCCTGGGCGATGCCGGGTGCCGCGTCGAGTTCGCCCTCGACTATTCGTTCTCCAACGCGGCCATGACGGCCCTGTTGGGGCCGGTCTTCGGCCACATCATCGAGATGCTCGTCGACCGTTTCGTCGCGCGTGCCGAGGCGATCTCGTGATCCGCATCGCGGTGGCGATTGCAATGCCCGAGCGGCAGGAAGTGATCGAGCTGCAGCTCGAGGAGGGAGCGACCGTGGCGGACGCGCTCGCCGCCGTGGGGCTCGCCGGGCGATTTCCCGGGTTCGACGCGAAGGCGGCCCGGGCGGGCATCTGGTCGCGCGCGGCGGCCCTGGATGCGGTCTTGCGCGACGGCGACCGCGTGGAGCTCTACCGCGAGCTGAAAGCCGATCCCAAGGACATGCGGCGGCGCCGTGCGCGCCTCAAGCCTTCGACTCGATCTCGAAGCGGGCCTTGATCCAGTCCGCGCCCTTGCGAATGATGCGGTTCAGCCGCAGTCGGTACTGCGCGCCGCCCGCCGCGATCGCGAGGCTGTGGTCGGAGCGGAAGTCGGCGACGCGGACGATCACCGAGTCGAGCTTGCCGTTGGTGTCCAGGCCCGGCAGGTAGATCGCCTGCACCGCGGCGCCGCCCGAGGCGGGCGCGAGGTCCGCCGCGATGGGGCGATAGCCCAGCACCTCGATGCCCACCAGGATTTCCCCGCGCACGCGGTTGGCGAGCTTGCGCACGACGTGGCCCACGATCCATCCGCCCGTGTCGTGGTTGCGCAGCGCGATGATGCCGTTCAGCAGGATCAGCTCGGCCGCAGCGCGGTCCACGAGGAGCCCGTAGCCTTTCGAGCTCAGGTCGTGGACACGCCAGCGCTCGATGTCGGGATCGGCCGTCTCGTCCATGTCGGAAGCTGCCGGGCTCGCCCCGCTCGCGACCCGCGAGACTCCCGCGAGCGTGAGCTCGATCGTGTCGGTGTCGGCGCGCTGGGCGGCGGGGCCCGTGCGCGGCGCGGTGGCCTTCGAGGGCGCTTCCCGCATCTTGCGCATCACGCGGTCGATCCCGATCACGATGTCGACCTCGCGGTCCTCGAAGTGGGTGCGCTCCTCGATGCGGTTCTCGCTTCCCGCGAGGATCGAGTGATAGAGCTTCTCGATGATGGCGAGGAGCGCCACGTGCTCCTCGACGGGAAACACCGCGCCCGCCCCATAGCCCGCGTACAGCCGTCCGTGGCGCAGGCCCAGCTGGACTTCCTCGATCTGCGCCTTCATGCCGTCGGCGCGGATGTAGCGCATCGAGTCGCCGTGGCTGTCCTTGCGCATGAGGTGCATGCCGGAGTCCGAAGCGAGATCCACGAAGAAGAGGTGGTTGCGCGTGGAGTACTCGGTGTCGAGCGAATAGTCGTTGCACCACGAGGAGAACCAGCCGTCGGCGATCTCGATCTGGATCTTGGAGAGGTTGCCGGTGTTGAGGATGTCGAGGATCAGCGTGCGCAGGTAGAGTGACTGCACCGAGGGCTTGAAGCTGGGCTGCGAGGGATGCAGCACGAATGGCACTTGCGCGTATCCGTCCGCTTCGGAAAGCGCGTACAGGGCGTGAACCTGCTTCCAGGGCGCGGCGCGCCCGGGCTCGTTCAGGAAGTAGCCCCACTTCACGAAGCTGTGGATCGCGTTCAGCGCGAGGCCGGTCACGCGGAACATCGTGTCGAGCGCTTCACGCGTCGTGGCCCATGCGTTGCGGTTGCGCAGGAACCGCTGGAAGCCGTTGGCGGCCTCGAGGCAGATACGCTGGATGTTGAGCGCGAAGTCGCGGTCCGCCTCCGTGACCGCGGCGGGCTGGCGCAGGAAGTCGATCTGGTCGTAGAGGAGGAGGGCCTGGAAGTGCTCCTCGATGCGCATGAGCTCGTGGAGGCGCTCGAGGGTGAAGTCGGAGCCGTCCTTGCCGAGCTCGCGGATCGACGAGAGGAAGATGCTGCGCGAGGTCGCCTCGCGCACCGTCTTGAGGGAGAGGACGCGCTCCGCGTCGGCGAGCGGGTTCGACATGTCAGGCGAGCGAGAACATCTCGATGTTGCGAAGCGCCGGCATCGGGTTGGGCACCAGGTCCTGCTCGTTCAGCCCGGCTCCGGACATCAGCATCTTGCGCAGCTCGTTCGCCAGCACCTCATTCTGGAAATCCATCGGCATGCCGAGCCAGTTCTCGGCCACGGGGTCGATAACGGCCTCGGCGGCAAGGCGCCGTGCCTCGCTCGGGCCGATGGTCTCGAACGTGTTGACCGGTGCCTGTGCGTAGAGCTCGTTGTCGGGGTCGATCTCGCGTCCGAAGTACTGCACCTTGCGCCAGTATTCGCTCTTGCCGTGTTGCTCGCGGAAGCGACGCGCAAGCTCGGCGAACTCCCCTGGCAGCCGCTCCAGGCGGAAGACCTCGAAGAGCGCGAGCCAGTTGCGCACTTCCGCCGGGTTGCGCTCGATCGCGTAGTGCAGGAGCTCGACGGTGCGTGCGAGGGCGCCGTCCTCGTAGAAGAGGCGTGCGCCCTTCACGACCGAGGTCGCGTCGGCGAGGACGATCGCCCCCTTGCCGATCTCGGGGAAGCGTTCCTCGATGTAGCGCCGGCGCAGATCGTCGGTGTTGTTGTCGGGAAACCGGGTGGGGAGATCCACGTCCGAATCGATCTCGCGGCGCGGCGCCTCGACAATGGCCGGCTCCTGCGCGAGCACCGGCTCCTCGCTGAACTCGTCGGCCACGACGATGCGATCCTCCTCGTCCTCGGCCATGGCGTCGTTGGACGCGGCGTCCTCGTCGTAAACGCTGTCTTCACGCCGCCGCCGCGCGAGGCGCCATGCGAGGGCGATCGCCGCGATGACGAGCAAGAGCGCGAGAAGCCACATGCCGTAGTACAGCCAGTCGATTTCCGGCGCAGGCGCCGCGGTCTTGGTGGCGGGGCGCGGCGCCGTCTTGGTCTCCGGGGCGGGCGCGGCAACGACGGAAGGAGCCGGCTCCGCGAGTTTTGCCTCCGGGGCCGGGGTGACGGCGGGCGCCGGCGCAGCATCGGGCGGCTGCGGAGTGGGCGCGGGCTTGCTTTCCTCCGTCGCCTTGGGCGCGGGGAACGAGCTCGGCATTCCCGCGAGCTTCAGTTGCAGCTCGGAAACCTTCGATTCGAGCACGCGAACGCTGTTGCGCAACGCGAGGACCGCGGCAACCTGGTCGTCGACGTCGAGAACGAGTTGCCGGTCGCGCAACTGGCTGCGCATCCGCTCGTCGATGGAGCGGCTGCGCGAGAGGTCCACTTCCGGGGACGACAGCTTGAGGGCGAAGCCGGGGCCGCGTTGCTCGGCGCGTGCCCGCGCGGGATTCGGGGCGGCACTCTCCTCACGTGCCGGAGCGTTCGCCTCGGGGGCGGTCGGCGCCGGGCTCGAGCGCGGCGCGCGGGCAGGCCGGGCGGCCCGAGGCGTTTGCGCCGAAGCGCGTGGCGCCGGAGCCGCGGCCGAATCGGGCGCGGCACGAGGTGCGGCAGGCTGCGTCTCGATCAGCGCGCGCGGCACGCGGGCGGTAGCGCGAGCCGTTGGCGCTTCGTGCGCGGCACGGGCATGGGAGAATGTGCGCAAGTCCGGTAGCGCAATCGGCGTATCGACCGGGATCGGATCGTTGTCGCCGAGAGGCGCGAGCGAAGGATTCGACTTGCGCAGGGCTTCAATGTACGACTTCTTCGCCACGCGGTTGCGCGGAAAGATCGCATTGGCGATCGATTCGAGGGTGTCGCCGATGTGCGCGATGAGCGTGGCGACCGCGGAGGAAAGGTTCGCGGCGGGGCCTGCCGGCTCACTTTTCGGCGCTCGCGCGGAGGCGCCCTCGAGCCGCGCGGCCTCACCGGCGCTCAGGTCCAGGAGCAGCGTGTATTCGCGCCGATACTCGGCGACCCCCCGGCATGCGGCGATGATGCCGACGACGAGCGCGGGCTCGCTCACGGAGATCGCGGTGCGAATGCGCAGGTAAGTGCCTTGGGCGGAACGTTCGAGCGACAGGCGCGCCGTGGTGAGGCGGGGCATGGCGGAGGCCGGCTCGCCCGAGAGCATGAAGCACGACGGCTCGATGGACTCGCCCTTGCCGATGGTCACCGGAATGCGAACGTCGAGATTCTCGCCGAGGGCGGAGCGCACCTGCGGCTCTCCCAGCGCGAGGGCGAAGGCCGTCGGCGCGGCGAGCGCCATGGCGGTCGCGTAGAGGACCGTTAGCGGCCGCGGTCCCCTGTGCCGTGCATGCGCCAAGAAATCTCCTTGTCATGGCCCCCGCGAAGGGACCGGTTGCCCGTCATTTCTTGCAGGCTTCTTCCATCTGGCGTTGGGTGCGCACGCGCTCGACCTCGATCTCCTGGTCGCCGAGGAACACGCGCTCGCCCTTGTCGTCGAACTTGGTAACTCGACCCCCGTCCGTGTAGACGCGGTTCGCGGCACGGGCGGCGTTGCAGGCCTGCTCCTGGTTCGCAGCCTGCTTTTCCTTCTCTTCCGCCTTCTTGGCGCGTTCACGCCCCTCGTCGCGCCCCTTCTGCAGCTCCTTGTCGCGCTCCACCGCGCTCTTGGCGGGCGCGGGGGCGGTGGCGGAAACGCCCGAAGAGATGTTCAGCTGCTTGGAATCGGTATTGACGGGCGGCTGGTCCGAGTAGACGGTCTTGCCGTCCTTGTCGATGTACTTGTAGAGCTCGGCCGACGCGATCGGCGCGGCGAGGAAGGCGATGGCGATGACGAGAAGGCGGTTCATTGACTCTCCTTTGATCATTTCACGGCGGGATAGGCCAGCTGCTCGAGGCCCAGTTGCGCCAGCTCGCTTGCGCGCTTCGCGTGGCGAATCGCCGTGCCCGGGTCGCGGGACCCGACCGCCTGGCGCGCGGCGAGGAGATCTTCCCAGGCCTTGAGCCAGAGCGCGCGCTTGGCGCGCGCGCGTTGCACATCCGTTTCAGCCTGCGCTAGCAGTGCTTTTGCTTCTTCCGCGAGCCCCATCTCGTCGCGTGCGGGCGCGATTTCCGACGCCGGCGGCGCGACGCGAGGCTCCTCCACGACCTGCGCTTCGAGGACAACCTCGACCAGCCCGTCAAGAACATCATGACGCCG
>JBDTXQ010000205.1:0-5497 GCA_040006115.1 Usitatibacter sp. | reverse complement strand
GCGGCCGACGTGGTCATCATGGGCGGCAGCCTCCTCGAGTTCGGCGGCCAGAACCTGATCGAGGCGTGCGCGCTCGGCCGGCCCGTGATCGTCGGGACCCACACGTACAACTTCTCGGAGGCCTCGAAAAGCGCCATCGCCGCGGGCGCCGCGGTGCGGGTGAAGGATGCGCAAGAAGCGCTGCAGCGCGCCGCCGCGATCAGCGTGGACCCGGTGCGGCGCGAGGCGATGGGCGCGCGCGGACGTGAATTCGTCGCCGCCCACCGCGGCGCCATCGCCCGCTTGATGGGCTGGATCGAGACCGTGGAGGCGCGCCGGCAGCCCTAGAAACCGAGCGCTTCCCAATCGTGGTTGCGAATCGCGTCGCGCAGGCGGATTCGCATCGCGTAGGCCGCCCGCAACGCCTCCGGATGCTCCCGCCTGCGCAGGACTTCGTCGACGGATCCCATCTCGCAGGCGCCATTGAGGATGCAGGTCTTGTACACCTGCGGGTTGTCGGCGCCGCACTCGCCGCCAAAATCGCACTGAAGCAGCAGCCACGAGCTGGTCCACATGCTGGAGCCCGACGAGGAGGAGTGGTTGCGATGCGTGAGGTAGGCGCCGATTCCAGAGATGACATCGGCATCCACGTTGCCGGAAAGCAACGCAACCGCCTGCCGGTCAGCCTCGCCGTCGCCTCCCGGTAGCGGAGTGAGGCCGAGCTTGCGCGCGATCGCCCCCGGGTATCCCGCCTCGAGCGCCTTCGCGTACAGCTCGTTTTCGAGCACCCGCGAGGCGCGGCCGGAAGGCAATATCTGTTCGTCCAATGCGTTGAATCCGTCGCAGCGCGCGATGCGCCGCGCGAGCTCCGCCGCAGGCTTGTGCGCATCGGCGCCGCCGGCGGCAAGGGCGGGAGTGGCATGCTTCACGAGCGCAGAAGTGCGCGTGAAATCCGAGCATTCGGAGAGCATCTTCGCGAGCACGAAGGATATTTCCCCGCTCGGATCGGCAAGCTCGCGATAGCGGTCGAAGAGGCTCTTCAGGTCCGTGGCATCGCGGACTTCCTCGCGCACCTTTGTCGCCGGACGCGGCGCCGACAGATGGCGGCGAGCGGTCGCGGGCGCCGCGGCGGGCTCCCTGGGTTCCAACGCGACGACGCTCGCCTCTGGACGCATCGGCGCCGTGGCCCTCGTCGGTGCCTCCGGGTGCGGAAGCAAGAACGCGATCGCCCCGGCGAGAATGATTGCCGCTGCCACCACTCCCAACGACATGCGTGCTTTCTTCACGCTCACGTCGATCGCCTATCCGCGCGCGAGCGTGCGGTTCACTTCCTCCAGGTCCGTCTCGGTGAGCACGCCGGCGGCCGCCTTCAGGCGCAGGTTGCTCATCAGGAAGTTGTAGCGCGCCTGCTGCAGGTCGCGGCGCGTCTGGAACACCGACTGCTGCGCGTTGAGGACGTCCACGCTGGTGCGCACGCCGACGTCGCGCCCCAGGATGGTGGAATCGAGCTGGCTCTGCGTCGAGGCGCGCGCCTGCTCGAGCGCGCGGACCTGCGCGATGCCGCTCGTCACGTTGAGGAAGTTCACGCGCACCGCCTGCCCGACCGTGCGCCGGGTGCTGTCGAGATCCTGCTCGGCGCGGTCGCGGTTGGCGGTGGCCTCGCGCACGCGCGACTGGATCAGCCCGCCCGCGTAGATCGGCACCGAGAGCGTGAGCCCGATCGAGGCGTTGTTGGCGACCGGACCGAGGATGCCGGGCACCGAAGTCTGCGGATTGTCGGCGCGCGCGTAGCTGCCGGAGAGGTCGAGCGTGGGCAGGTGGCCGGCGCGCTGGCGCTTGACCTCCTCGCGGAAGAACTCGTAGCTGGCGCGCGACGAGACGATGGCGTAGCTGGAGTCGAGGGAGGCCTTTACCCAAGCCTCGATGTCGTTGGGCTGCGGCGCGCCGAGCGCGAGGGGCTCGCGCAGCGGGGTGAGGCCCTCGGGCAGCTTGCCGATCAGCACCTGCAGCGCGCTGCGCTTCACTTCGAGGTCGTTCTTGTCGGAGATCGACTTGGCGACGGTCTGGTCGTAGCGCGCCTGCGCCTCGAGCGTGTCGACGATGGTGGCGGTGCCGACCTCGAAGTTGCGCTTGGCCTGTGCGAGCTGCTCCGAGATGGCGCTGTTCTGCGTCTCGGAGAGCGCCACGTTGTCCTGCGCGAGGAGCACGTCGAAGTACGCCTGCGCCACGCGCAGGATGAGATCCTGCTGGGAGCCGGCGAGCGTGGCCTCGGCCTGGATCACCTGCTGCTTCGCCTGGTCGATGGCGATCCAGTTCTGCAGCCGGAAGATGGGCTGCGCGAGCGTGATCGCAAAGACCTTGGTGGTGTAGCCCAAGTCGCGGGCGATCTGCCGGTCGACCTGGTTCCTGAAGATCGACGCGCTGCCCGCGATGAGCGGGAGATATCCCGCGCGCGCCTGCGGCAGCTTCTCCAGGGTCGCCGCGTATTGCGCGCGCGCCGACTGGTAGACGGGATCGCTCACCTGCGAATCGCGGAAGATGGTGAGCAAGTCTGCCGCGCCGGCCGGGCCGAGCACGGCGGCCAGTGCGAGCGCCAGGGGAATGCGGCGGGAATTCATCGATGGGCCTTCAGTGTCTTGCTGTCCGGCAGGACAGGGCTATGACGGGGCGGGGCATGCTTTCGGATTCGCCTAGAAGCGGAAACGCGCTGGCTGGGCCGCGTTCACCAAGGGCTTCAACATCGTCTCGAAGAGCTCCGCGTGCTGGAAGGCGCCCGCCACCGGATGGCGCACCACGATCGCCTTCATGACCGGCGCGTCGCCCACCACGGCGAAGAGCCGCCCGCCGGGCGTCAGGCGATCGAGGAAAGCCTGTGGGAGGATCGGCGTGGATCCGGTGAGCACGATCACGTCGAAAGCCGATTCGGCCAGCGGCGCGCGCGCGCCATCCCCCTCGAGGAGCGTCACGTTGGCGATCGCCGCCCGGCCTAGCGCCTCGCGCGCGTGCCGCTGCAGCTCGCCGCGGATCTCCACGCTCGTCACATGCCGGGCGCACTTGGCGAGGAGCGCCGTGAGGTAGCCCGATCCGGTCCCCACCTCGTAGACATTCTCGTGGGCCTGGATGGCGAGGTCCTGCAGGATGCGCGCCTCGACCTTGGGCTGCATCATCGCTTCGCCGTGGCCGAGCGGAATCTCGAGGTCGGCGAAAGCGAGGCTTGCGTGCTCGGCGGGCACGAAGTCCTCGCGCTTCACGCGGGAAAGGAGGTCGAGCACCTCCGGATCGAGCACCTCCCAGGTGCGGATCTGCTGCTCGATCATATTGAAGCGGGCTTGCTCGATGTTCATGGGGCGCGGGGCTCGCGCCATGAGGCGCGCCAAAGGGGCGATTGTATCAAAGCGGTATCCACGGATCGTCGCGCGCCTAGTCGAGAGTGCGTTGGTAGCGCTTCAGGGCCGCCGCCGAAACCACGAGCAGGATCAGGGCGAGGGGCCAGACATTCGCGGCGATGTCCGCCGCGCCGCTTCCCTTCAGCATGATGGCGCGCACGATGCGCAGGAAATGGGTCAGCGGGAACACTTCGCCCAGGTACTGGGCCCATTGGGGCATGCCGCGGTACGGGAACATGAAGCCCGAGAGCAGCATCGAGGGCAGGAAGAAGAACATCGTCATCTGCATCGCCTGCATCTGGCTCTTGGCGATGGTGGAGAAGGTGAAGCCGATGGCGAGGTTGGCGGCGATGAAGAGCACCAGCACCGTGGACAGGAGCAGGAGGCTGCCGAGCATCGGCACCCCGAAGAGGAACTTCGACGCCGTGAGGATCACGACGACCTGCACATAGCCCACCACGATGTACGGCACGATCTTGCCGAGCATCACCTCCAGGGGCTTCACCGGCGTGGCGAGCAGGTTCTCCATCGTGCCGCGCTCGCGCTCCCGCGTCATCGCGATCGACGTCATCATGATCATGGTCATGGTCAGGACCACGCCCATCAGCCCGGGCACGATGTTGTACTGCGTGATGCCGTCGGGGTTGTAGCGCCGGTGCACGCGGATCTCGAAGGGCGCGGGGCCGCTCCTCAGTCCCGCGAGCGCGCCGGTGAGGTCGTGGTCCAGCCCGGTGAGGCTCACCTGCTGCAGCGCGGAGAGCGCGTTGCTGGTGGCCGCGGGGTCGGTCGCGTCGGCTTCCACCAGCACCACCGCGTGATCGCCGCGCTGCACGCGGCGTGCGAAGTCCTCCGGCACCTGCAGCACGAACTGGACCCGGCCGAGGGTGAGGAGGCGGTCGGCCTCGTCCACAGTCGCGGGAGTGGCGATCACCTTGAAGTAGCCTGTGTTCTCGAGGGCGCGCGTGAGCGAACGCGAGAACACGCTCGGATCGGCGCTGACCACCGCCACGGGCAGCGCCTTCGGGTCCATGTTGATCGCATAGCCGAACAGCACGAGCTGCATCACCGGCACGCCGATCATCATCGCGAAGGTGAGCCGGTCGCGGCGCATCTGCACGAATTCCTTCATGAGCACGGCGATGAAGCGGTGGAACGCGAACATGGTCAGTGCGGCGGGCGCGCGGACTCGCCCAACCCCTGCATCAAATGGATGAAGACGTCCTCGAGGCTGGCGGCGACCTCTGCGACCTCGATGCCGGGGCGCGCAGCGAAGGGTGCCAGCGCGGCGAGGAGCGCGGCGCGGTCGGTGCCGCTCACGTGGAGCGCATTTCCGAATGGCGCGACCATCTCGACCCCTGGCTTCGCGCGCAGCTCGCCCGCGATCGCCATCAGCGTGTCGCCGTCCTTCCCCTCGATCTGCCAGGTGTGCAGGCCCGCCTGGTCGATCACCTCGCGGATGGTGCCGTGCGCGAGCAGCTTTCCGTAGGCGATGTACGCGAGCGCGTGGCAGCGCTCGGCCTCGTCCATGTAGTGGGTGCTCACCAGGACAGTGATGCCCGAGTGCGCGAGCTCGTGGATGTGATCCCAGAACTCGCGGCGCGCGCCCGGGTCGACGCCCGCGGTGGGCTCGTCGAGAAGCAGCAGCTTGGGCTCGTGGATGAGGCAGGCGGCGAGTGCGAGGCGCTGCTTCCAGCCTCCGGAGAGCGTGCCGGAGAGCTGGTCCTTGCGCGAGACGAGCCCGAGGCGCTCGAGGGCCTCGCGCACGCGCCGCTTCCTGTCGGCGACCTCGTACATGCGCGCCACGAAGTCGAGGTTCTCCTCGATCGAGAGATCCTCGTAGAGGCTGAACTTCTGCGTCATGTAGCCGACCTCGCGCTTGATGAGCTCGGCATCCGTGGCGATGTCGTGGCCCAGCACCACACCGCGGCCCTCGTCGGGCGTGAGGAGCCCGCAGATCATTCGGATGGTGGTCGTCTTGCCGCTGCCATTGGGGCCGAGGAAGCCGTAGATCGCCCCGCGCGGAACCTGCATCGAGAAATCGTCGACCACGACCTTGTCGCCGAAGCGCTTGGTGAGCCCCTCGACGTCGATGGCGAGGTCCGTCGGCGCGTTCATGGCAGCTTCACGTCCAC
>JBDTXQ010000204.1:0-5525 GCA_040006115.1 Usitatibacter sp. | reverse complement strand
CATCCAGGCCACCATTCCTTCGGTGGTCGCGGCGGCCGATTCGATCTCGCGGCGCCTGGGATACCTGCCGTCGCTTTCCGGCGCGCACCTGGCGGACTGATGGCGGTCATCCGCATCGACAAGGGGCCGGAGTTCGCGTGCGGCGCGGACGACACCTTGCTGCGCGCGGGGCTGCGCGCGGGCCTGGGCTTCCCGTACGAATGCAACGCCGGCTCGTGCGGCACGTGCAAGGTGGAGCTCGTCGAAGGGCAAATCACATCGCTGCGGCCCGATGCGCTCGGGCTCGCGGATCGCGACCGAGCGAAGAATCGCGTGCTCGCCTGCCAGGCGCGTCCCGGCACCGACTGCACGATCAAGGTGCGGCTGCGCGAAGAAAACGTTCCGCGACACCGGCCGGCGAAGTTCACCGCGACCTTCACGGGCTTTCGCGACCTCACCCATGACATGCGCGAGTTCACCTTCGCCGCGCCGGGCGGCCCCGGATTCCTCCCCGGCCAGTACGCGCTCTTCTATCTGCCGGGCCTCGAGGCGCCGCGGACCTACTCGATGTCGAACATCGACGACGGCAGCGGGGCCTGGCAGTTCATCGTGCGCCGCGTCCCCGGGGGCACCGGCACGGTGACGCTCTTCGACAAGGTCGCGGTCGGCGCGCAGGTCATGCTCGACGGGCCCTACGGCCTCGCATACCTCAGGCCCGAAAGCCCGCGCGACATCATCCTCATCGGCGGCGGCTCGGGCCTGGCACCGGTGCTCTCGCTCGCGCGCGGCGTGGTGGCCGAGCCGCGCCTCGACGGGCGCAACGTGCACGTCTTCTACGGCGCGCGCACCACGCGCGACCTGTGCGGAAGCGCCGAGCTCGAGGCCTTGCCCGGCTTCGGAAGCCGCATCACCTTCACGCCCGTCCTCTCCCACCACGGCGACGACTCCGTCGAGACGTGGGACGGTGCGCGAGGCTTCGTGCACGAGATCGCGCGCGATTTCGTGGGCGAGCGTTGGGCCGATTTCGAGTACTACTTCGCCGGCCCGCCGCCCATGGCCGAGGCGGTGCAGCGGATGCTGATCGAAAAGCGCGTGCCGTTTCCGCAGGTCCACTTCGACAGCTTCTACTGAGGCGCGCGAATGTCGAAGCTTCGACTCTCGTTGGGCTGCTGGAATTACGATCGCACGCGCGGGCTCCTCGAGGGCCGCATCCAGCCCGACGGCATCGACCTCACCTACCTGAACATGCCGGTGGAGGAGACCTTCTTCCGGATGCTGCGCCACCAGGAGTTCGACGCGGCTGAGATTTCGCTCTCCTCGTACACGGTGTCGCTTTTCAAGGAGAAGACGAACTTCATCGCGATCCCGGTCTTCCCCTCGCGATTCTTCCGGCATTCGTGCATCTACGTGAACGCCGCGGCCGGCATCCGCGAGCCGAAGGACCTGATCGGCAGGAAGGTCGGCAACCCCGAATACCAGATGACCGCGCCGGTGTGGATCCGCGGCATCCTGCAGGATGAATACGGCGTGCCCGTGGACAGCGCCACCTACTACACCGGCGGCGAGGAGGAGCCGGGCCGCTCGGAGAAGCTGAAGCTCGACCTGCCGGCCAACATCAAGGTGAAGCCCATCGGCAAGGCCGACACGCTCGCCGCGATGCTGCGCGACGGCGGCATCGACGCGCTCTACACCGCCCGCATGCCGTCGACCTATCACTCCGGCGGGGGCAAGGTGAGGCGGCTCTTCGAGAGCTACATGGAGGTCGAGCAGGCGTACTACCGCAAGACGAAGATCTTCCCGATCATGCACACCGTCGCGATCAAGCGCAGCGTCTACGAGAAACACCCGTGGGTGGCGATGTCGCTGTACAAGGCGTTCGCCCAGGCGCAGCGCGAAACCTACGACGACCTCTACGTGACCGCGGCGCTGAAGGCGATGCTGCCGTGGCTCACGAAGCACGTCGAGGATGCGCGCGCGCTGATGGGCGACGACTTCTGGCCCTACGGATTCGCGCCCAACCGCGCGACGCTCGCGACGTTCCTGCGCTACCACCACGAGCAGGGGCTCTCCACGCGTCTCCTCGAGCCCGAGGAGCTCTTCGCGCCGGAGACTCTCGAGAGCTTCGTCATCTGATGGCCGAGCCGCTCGGCACCCGGAAGCACGCCCTCGTCGACCATTTAATGGGCGAGGGCGGGATGCACGAGCACGCCGAGGGCGAGTACGACCACGACCACGATCACGACGACATCGGCGACTACGACCTCGAGAACGACTCGCTCTGGCTGCAGGACCACATCACGCTGGTGTCGGTCGGCATCGACATCGGCTCCGCCGGCACGCAGGTGATCTTCTCGCGGGTCTACATGCGCCGGCTGGCCGAGGAGCTCACCAGCCGCTACTTCGTGGTGAAGCGCGAGACGCTGCACCAGTCCCCGGTGGTCCTCACGCCCTACCAGAGCGAGACGCGCATCGACGAGCGCGCCGTGGGCGACATTGTCGACGCCGCCTACGAAGCGGCCGGCATCCATCCCGACCAGATCGACACCGGCGCCGTGATTCTCACCGGCGAGGCTCTGCGCCGCGAGAACGCCAAGGCGATCGCCGACGTGATCGCCGAAATGGGCGGCGAGTTCGTGTGCGCGACCGCGGGGCACCACATGGAGTCACTCCTCGCCGCTTACGGCTCGGGCGCGGCGAAGGCGTCGCACGACCTGGGCCGCCCGGTCCTGAACGTCGACATTGGCGGGGGAACGACGAAGTTCGCGCTGGTGGAGGGCGGCAAGGTGGTGCACACCGCGGCCATTCACATCGGCGGAAGGCTCGCCGTGATCGAGAACGGAAAGCTCACGCGCCTCGACCCGGCGGGCGCGCAGCTCGCGCGCAACGCGGGAGTGAGCTGGCGGGTCGACGGGCCCGCGACGCCATCCGAGATCGAGCGCGTCACCGAATCGATGGCGGACGCGCTGGTGGCGGCGCTCACGCAAGCCCCCACGCCGAAACCTGTCGACGCGCTGTGGCTCACCGATCCGCTCGAGCCCGTCGAGGGCATCGCCGGCGTGATGTTCTCGGGCGGCGTGGCCGAGTATGTCTATGGCCGAGAGGAGCGCGACTTCGGCGACCTGGGCAGGAGATTCGGGCTCGCGGTGAGGCAGCGCCTCGATGCGGGACGGCTGCCGTATCCCTTGCTGCCCGCGGGCGAGTGCATTCGAGCCACCGCCATCGGCGCCTCCGAATACAGCGTGCAGCTTTCCGGGAACACGGTCTACATCTCGAATCCCGCGGCGCTCCTGCCACGCAAGAACCTGCAGGTGCTGCAGCCCGACGTCTCGCTCGCCGGCGACATCGATGCCGCGCGCGTGAGCCAGGCCATTCGCCGCCACTTCGATGCCTTCGACCTCAGCGAAGGCGAGGCGGAGGTGGCGCTTGCATTCCGATGGCAAGGCGCGCCCGCGTTTCGGCGGCTCGAAGCGCTCGCGCGCGGCATCGTCGAGGCGCTCCCCATGACGCTCCTCGAGGCGAAGCCCGTCTTCCTCGTGCTGGACGGCGACATCGCCCACTCGCTCGGAGCCCTGTTGAAGGAAGAGTGGGGCGTGGCCTCCGAGGTGCTGGTGATCGACGGCGTCGCGCTCTGGGATTTCGACTACGTGGACCTGGGGCGCGTGCGCATGCCTTCATACACGGTGCCAGTGACGATCAAGTCGCTCGTCTTCAGCGAGGATCCGCGCGGGCCGAAGCAAGAGCATGGCCACGACCACGAGCATGGCCCCGGACACCACCACCATCACCATCCGGCGCAGGGAAACGCGCCATGAGCGGCGAGCGCCAAGTGCTCGCCGATGCGCTTGCCATGCTCGAGCGCGCGGAGGTGATCGACTTCAACGGCCACATGAGCTGCCGCGTGCCCGGCACGGACCACGTCCTCATCAATTCCGGCAAATCGGTGAGGAGCGCAATCACCGCCGCGGACATCATCGCAATCGACATGCACGGCAAGCCCGTGGAGGGCGATGTCGTGCCGCCCATGGAATTCCATATCCACACCGAGATCTACCGGCGGCGCCCGGACGTGAACGCGGTCGTCCACACCCATCCGCTCTGGTCCACGCTCTTCAGCATGGTGGGCGAGCGCGTGCAGCCGGTCACCATGCAGGCCGCGGTGATGGGGCCGGTGCAGCTCTTCGACAAAACCGCTTCGATCAACCAGAAGGATCTCGCCGAGGAACTCGCCGCTGCCCTCGGGCCGCACCGCGTGGTGATGCTGAAGTCGCACGGCGCGGTCGTGGTCGGCGCCGACGTGATCGAGGCCTTCGTGCTCGCGATCTACCTCGAGGAAACCGCCAAGCGCCAGTACATGGCACGCGCGCTCGGCACCCCATACGCGCTCGCCGCCGCCGAGGTCGAGAAGATCAGCGGCAACCTGAGGAAGCCGCACCTGCTGAAGAAGGTGTGGGATTTCCACCATGCGAAGTTGAGCCGGTAGACTGTATTCCTATGCAGACCGACGTTCTACATAAAGGAACGAGCCCTTTCGACGGCGCGGCGATGCACGACGATCGGCGGCGCTTCGAGTGGAGCTGGCTCGTGATCGCGCTCTGCGTCGCGATCACCGTCTACATCGCCATCGTGCCGCTCGGCTTCCTCATCTGGCAGAGCTTCTTCACGCCGCAGACCGCGGACAAGGCGGCGGTCTTCACGCTCTCGAACTACACCGAAGCCTACGGCAGCAGCGAGACTTGGCGCCTCTTCAAGAACTCGGTCGTCTTCGCGATCGGCACCTCGACCTTCTCCTTCCTGGTCGGGACCGGGCTCGCCTGGATGAACGAGCGCACCAACACGCCCTTCAAGACGCTCTTCTACGCGCTCTCCATCATCCCGCTCATCATCCCCGGCATCCTCTTCACGGTGGCGTGGATCCTGCTCGCGAGCCCGAAGATCGGCATCGTGAACCTGGTGTTGAAGCAGTTCGGCGTCGACGACCCGGTCTTCGACATCTACTCGATGTGGGGAATGATCTGGGTTGACGGCCTGCACTACTCGCCGATGGCGTTCCTTCTCATGTCGGCGGCCTTTCGCTCGATGGATCCGGCGCTCGAGGAGTCGGCGATGATGAGCGGCGCCAACGTCTTGCAAGTGGCATGGCGCGTGACGCTGCGCCTTACGTGGCCGGCGATCTTCGCGACCCTCCTCATCCTCTTCGTGCGCGCCATCGAGTCGTTCGAAGTTCCGGCCCTCATCGGGCTGCCGGTGGGCATCCAGGTCTTCACGTCGTCCATCTACCAGGCGGTTCACCGCTATCCCAGCCAAGTGGGCCTCGCCTCGGCGTACGCGGTGACGCTCCTTCTCATCACCACCGTCGGCGTGTACTTCCAGTCGCGCCTGTCCAGCCGCGGCAGCAAGTACGCGACCATGACCGGCAAGGGTTTCCGCCCGCGCCAGATCGACCTCGGGCCGTGGCGCTGGTTCACCGCCGGCATCTTCATCGTCTACTTCCTGGTGATCGTGGTGCTGCCGTTCTCGGTGCTCTTGTGGTCGTCGTTCCAGAAGTT
>JBDTXQ010000203.1:0-5538 GCA_040006115.1 Usitatibacter sp. | reverse complement strand
TCAGCATCTACAGCAAGATCGGCCTGGTGACGCTGGTCGGCCTCATCACCAAGCATGGCATCCTGATCGTCGAATTCGCCAACCAGATCCAGGCCAGGGGCAAGAGCGTCATCGACGCGGTCGAGGAGGCGGCGGTGCTGCGGCTGCGCCCGATCCTCATGACGACCGGCGCGATGGTGCTTGGCGCCGTGCCGCTCGCGTTCGCCACCGGCGCCGGCGCCGAGTCGCGCCAGCAGATCGGCTGGGTCATCGTCGGCGGCATGCTGCTCGGCACCTTCCTCACGCTCTTCGTGGTGCCGACCGCGTACACACTCCTCGCGCGGAGCCACAAGACCTTCGAGGAGCGCCTCGAGGAAGACCGCGCGGAGACGGCTGCCGAGGGACAAGCAGCCGCGGCGGATTAAGGCAGATTAGGGTCAGAACCCTTTTAAAAGGGTTCTGACCCCCCACAAAAGACATCGGGCACAGACCCCGGCCATTTCGGCCAGGGCCTGTGCCCAATTATGCGGGCGCGACTTCTAGACGACTTTCTTCGACTGGAAGTTGTGGTAGAAGCCGAGGACGCGCGGGACGTAGGTGCGGGTCTCGGCGTAGGGCGGGATCTTGTGGCCGTAGCGGATGACGGCGTTCTCGCCGGCGTTGTACGCGGCGATGGCGAGGTCGACCCGGCCCTTGAACATGGTGAGCAGGTCGCGCAGGTAACGCACGCCGCCGTGGATGTTCTCGGTGGGGTCCATCATGTTCTGCACGCCATAGCGGCGGGCGGTGTCGGGCATGAGCTGCATCAGGCCCATCGCGCCGGTGCGCGAAACGGCGTTCTGGTTGTACGCGCTTTCCGCCGAGATCACGGCGTGGACCAGCGACGGCTCGACCCCGTAGGCCTTGCTCGCGGTCTGGATGATGTTGGCGTATTTCTGGATGTCTTCCTGCGAAGGCATGAACACCCGGGCCGAGTGGCTCGAGGCCGGGTTGGTCGTGGAGCCGTCTTCCTTGCGAACCAGCTTGTAGCGGTTGTCGAGCCCGGAGATGTTGGTGAAGTGCACGACACCCTTGTCGTCCTTGAACGAGAAGATGTCGGCGAAGGCGGGCGCGGCCACGGACACGGCAACTGCCGCGGCGGCCATCACGAACAAGCGTTTCGATCGGATCATCACCTACACCTCGCCTTCGTCATCTCTGACAGGAGATGTCGATTTTAACCCAGAACGCTGCCGTTTAGAAATGACAGCCGTAACGGGCTGTCTTACAGATCAACCACTTAGCGAGGCAGGAAGGCGATTTTACCGAATTCGGATGGTCCGGATGGACATCCAGGCCCCAGATCCAGGGCCGGATCGTGGTCGAACTCAGGTAGAAATCCGGGGGCCACGGGCCGACGAAACGATTGCCGAATGTAAGGCTCCAACCCCGGTGACACCGAACCCCACCCTGCAGCGCGGCCTCGCCGCGCTAGCCATCCTCGTCGCGGCTTCCGCGGCCGCCCAATCACCGGATTCCTCGCCGGGCCTCCAGGCCTTCGAGGTGGTGCGCTCGGTCCTGCAGCACCCGCGTTGCGCCAACTGCCACATTCCCGAGGATGCCCCGCGCCAGTTCGACACGAGCACGCCGCACGCGATGAACGTGCAGCGCGGCCCGGCCGGGTTCGGGGCTGCCGCCATGGAATGCGCCACTTGCCACGGCCAGGCGAACCTGCCTGCGAGTTACGGTTTGCATGTCCCGCCGGGAGCCCCCAACTGGCACCTGCCGCCGCCGCAGACGAAGATGGTCTTCATCGACGTCGCGCCAGCGCAGCTCTGCGCGACCATCAAGGACAAGGCCGCCACGGGCGGCAAGGATCTGAAGGCCATGCTCGCCCATAACCGTGACGACAAGCTCGTGGGCTGGGGATGGAGCCCGGGTCTCGGGCGCAATCCCGTTCCCGTGCCGCGCGAGCAGTTCGTCGCCGCGTTCAAGGCCTGGATGGACGCCGGAGCGCCCTGCCCGCGTTAGTCGATCCAGCCCTCTGTGCGCTATCGCACTGAACTCCCGCGCCACCTCCCGTACCGTCTCCTTTCAACATTTCGAGCGACGCAGCGCCGGTCCCCTGGCGCCATCGGGAGACACCATGATCGAGCCGCTTGCGGACTCCGTATTGAGTGAGTACATCGCCCAAATCTCCCGCCATGACCAGTCGGGTTTGGGCCTGCTTTATGGCGCAACCGTGGCGCGCGTCTATTCGGTGGCCCTTAGAATCGTGCGCGATCCCGAATCCGCGGAAGAAGTGGTGATCAAGGTCTTCGAACGCGTGTGGAGTGAAGGCGGACTCGATCGCTCGGACGGCTCAGGCGTCCTCGCCGGACTCCTATCGATGTCCCGTGCCCAGGCATTGCGCGCTTTACGGGGTCGCAACACGCCGCCGATCCCCGATGTGACAGGCCCGCATATCCTGCCGTCGGTGAGAGCGGATAGCGCCGTACACGCGGCTCTCGCCCGCCTCTCGCCGCTACCGCGCCAGATCATTTCGCTGGCGTTCTTTCGCGACTTCAGCCACGAGGATATCGCGCGCGAAACCGGCGTCCCGCTGACGGGGGTGAAGGCGATCCTGTCGGCGGCGTTGCGGGGATTCGGCGGCTCGCATACGGAAACACTCGAGCGCACCCGGGCCGACACGTTCGAATCGATGCTCATCACCGAGCAGTTCGCCTTGCGCCCCTCAAAACGCAGCGATCCCGAAAGCGAGGTTCGGGCATTGCGCGCGCTCGCCGAGGAACTCGGCAAACCGTGCGGAAGGGTCCTCACGAAGCTGGTGGAAGCCGCGCTCGAGCTTTGCGGCGCGCATTCGGCCGGCGTGAGCATCATCGACATTGACGGCGACGATGCCGTTTTTCGGTGGAACGCCGTGGCTGGCGCTTTCGCCTGCCACCAGGGCGGATGCCTGCCGCGCGACGAGAGCCCGTGCGGCATCGTGCTGGACCGGGATAGAGCCCAGGTGGTGACGCATCCCGAGAGGCACTTCTCATCGCTGCGGGAGGCGACTCCCACGATTTGCGAGGCCCTGCTAGTGCCCTTCCATATGCTCGGCACGCCGGTAGGAACCGTATGGGTGTTGGCGCACGACGATGAGCTTCACTTCGACCCGGAGGACTGCCGGGTGCTCACGACGCTCTCTCAGTTCGCGGCGGCCGCGCACCTTCTGCAATCATCGCAGCTCGCGGCATTGAATGCGCGCGACGAGCTGGGCCTCGCGAACGAGCGGCTCGCGGAGTTGAACGCAGAGCTCTGGAGCAAGATCGCGCCGCGCCGGATCGACGGGATGCACTCGCCGGCGTAGCGCGTGATCAGGGCGCGGAATTCTCGCGCTGCAGTCTTACCATCACTCTCTCGACGGTGTGACTGGTTGTGCCGCATGAGACTGCACCGGCACGAAGATCCAGAGCAGCACGTACATGACCAGCCCCAGGCCGTGGAGAAATGCGGTCAGCACGAAGAGAATGCGCCATGACCAAGACGGGATACCCGTCATCTCTGCGACGCCGCCGCACACGCCGCCGAACCAGCGGTCCGTGCTCGAACGACGCAACTCATTGAGCGCGGATGCCGGTTGAGATGGCTTTTCGGCTTTCGGCTTGGCGTCGTCGGCGGCTCCCTCCAACAGGCGCTTCTTGGCCAAAACGAATTCCTCCTCGGTCAGCGCACCTTGCTCACGCAGGTTGTGGAGCTTTTGCAGGTCTTCAGGCAGCGGCATGGTCGTCGTCCTCTTGCGATGTGTGCTCTTACCGCCAAGGCTTGGCGGCACCGCTACAACAATAGGGTGAGGGAGCCGCTGCGTACAGCCTACCCCGACGGAATGCAGAGGGCGCGGCATGAACTGCGGGTAAGGCGTGATTACCGCACCTCAATACGAAATTCATCACGCAGATGGATTGATGTCATTGACACTTCCACCCTGCCCGACTAGATTCCATGCCACTACCCATCGGGAGGGATCCATGCGTTTCTGGCGCCGTCTTACGCTGATCCTATGGGCCCTGTTGCTGAGCGCCGGCCCTGCCACCGCCCAAGAGCGCGAGCTCAGGTTCGGATTCACCCCAGTGCTGAGCGAATCGGCGATGCGGGCGGAATTCGAGCCGCTGATGACCTATCTGTCGGACGTCCTTGGCCGGAAGGTTACGCTCTACATCGCCACGAACTACGGCGACCTTCGGACCCAGATCGAGGCCGGAAACGTCGACATCGGCAGCTTCTCGCCCTTCGCCTACGTCGACGCTACGCGAGGCGGAAAGATCCGCATCATCGCCCAGTCCATCCTGGAGGGATCGGCGACGTACCGAGGGCTCGTCATCGCTCGCAAGGACAGCGGGCTGCGGAGCGTGAGCGATCTCGAGGGCAAGCGCTTCGCCTTCGTGGACCAGAAGTCGACCTCGGGCTACGTCTATCCGCGTGCGATGCTCGTCGAGAAAGGGGTGGATCCCGCGCGCTACTTCAAGGAAACGTTCTTCGCGGGCAGCCACGATAAGGTCATTGCCGCCGTCCTCGAGGGCCGCGCGGACGCCGGCGCAATCTACGATGGCGCACTCGGCGTTGCGAAAGCGAAGGGATTGCCGGTCGACGATCTCGTCACCCTGTCCAGCACCGACCCCATTCCACATGACGCGATCGCAGTGCGAATCGGCCTCGACGAGACTCTGATTGCAAGGATCCAGGCCGCTCTGATGGATCTGGACAAGTCTCCGGCCGGCCGCGCCGTCATTGCCAACAGCAAGAAGAAGCTCACCGGGCACGTGCTCGCCGACGACACGCTCTTCGAGGTCGTCCGCCGCACGGCCAGGATTGCCGGCCTCTAGCAAAAAAAACGGAGAATTGCGATGACGAACACCTTTCGTTTGCCGGACGCAGCCAAGCGCGCCCTGGCGGCCATTCCTGTCCTTGTCCTTGCGCTATTTGGGCAGTGCGCGTCGATGCCGGCCTTGGCGGCGGATACGCTGAATGTCTATTCGATCTGGCCCGAAAATTGGGCTCGGCCGATGTTCGAGGAATTCGAGAAAGCCAGCGGCATCAAGGTGAACTTCATCCGCTTTTCCTCCGGCGAAGCGCTCGCGCGAGTGATCGCCGAAAAGGGGAACCCGCGTGTGGATGTGCTGTTCGGGGGGCCGGTGGAGACGTACGCCGCCGGTGTAAAGGAGAATCTGTTCGAGTCTTACAAGCCGTCTTCCTACGCGGCGCTGCCGCCACGCTTCCGCCATGCGGAGGGCCAGTGGATCGCCATCGCCGATGACCCGCTCGTGTTCATGTCGAACAACAAGTTTCTCAAGGAGAACAACCTCCAGGCGCCGGCCTCGTGGAATGACCTCCTCGCTCCCGCTTACAAGAACATGCTCCAGATGGCCGACGCGCGCACCTCCGGCACGGCCGTCACGCGCATTTTCTCCATCCTGGAAGTGAACGGCCGCGATGAAACGAAGGCGTTCGACTACATGAAAAAGCTGCGGCCCAACGTGCAGCTATACACCAAGAGCGGCGGCGGCGGCACGCTGCCGGTGGGCCTGGGTCAGGCCGGCG
>JBDTXQ010000202.1:0-5555 GCA_040006115.1 Usitatibacter sp. | reverse complement strand
TCGCGCACCGACTCGACGACGCCGAAGCGCACCGATTGCTCGCCGCGCACTTCGTAGCCGCGGTAGTCGGCGCTGCCGGAGTGGTAAGCGCAGCCGCCCAGCGCGAGGCTTCCCAAGGCCACAGCGGCCACCCATGTGACGTTCTTCATTGCATTTCTCCTTCTCAAAGGGTCTCCGCGAACGCTTCGCGGAAACGTCGTGCGATGACTTCGCGCGTGGGGCGGTGGTTCTGCCCGCCACGATGCGCGATCTTGATCGAGCCCATCACGGAGGCGAGCCGCGCGGACTTCTCCCAGCTCCAGTCGCGCGCCATGCCGTAGAGGAGCCCCGCGCGGTAGGCGTCGCCGCAGCCGGTGGGATCGACGACGCCCTCGGGCTTCACCGCCGGCACGTCGAAGCGGCGCCCCGCGGCATAGACGCTCGACCCTTCAGCCCCGCGCGTGACGACCACGGCCTCCATCATGCCGGCGATCGCGGCTACGTCCTTGCCCGTCTTCTGCTCGACAACGCGCGCCTCGTAATCGTTCACCGTGAGGGCGCTCGCCCCAGCCATCAGGTCGAGGAGCTCGGCACCCGAAAACATCGGCAGGCCCTGGCCGGGGTCGAAAACGTAGCGGATGCCGGCGGTGGCGAAGTCGTGCGCATGATCGATCATCCCCTGCCGTCCGTCCGGGGAAACGATGCCCAGGGTCGTTCCCTTTGCGTCGGCGACGCGGTTCAGGTGCGCATGGGTCATGGCGCCCGGATGGAAGGCGGTGATCTGGTTATCGTCCATGTCCGTGGTGATGAATGCCTGCGCTGTGAACTGGTCTTCGAGGCGGCGCACATGGCGCGCGGACAAACCGAGCTCGTCGAGGCGCGACGCATAAGGGCCGAAATCGTGGCCCACGGTGGCCATGATGCGCAGGTCCTCGCCCAGAAGCTTCAGGTTGTAGGCAATGTTGCCGGCGGTGCCGCCGTACTCGCGGCGCATTTCGGGAACCATGAAGGCCACGTTCAGGATGTGGATCTGGTCGGGGATGATGTGGTTCTTGAACCGGTCCGGAAACACCATGATGGTGTCGTAAGCCAGGGAGCCGCAGACGAGGGTGGTCATGGCGCGATTATATCGAGGCAAGCAAGCGCCCACCCCGACAAGACGCGCGGCGGGAAAGTGCCGACGGGCGGCATTGACCGTTTCAACCGTAACAGCCAAGCTTCTTGTGCTGATTCAGGTTTTCAGGCTGGCGCCATCACAACCGGCCGAATGTGGTCCCTGTCCGGCGCACGGTTTCTGAAACAGGGCAAACCCATCGAAAGGTGGCGACGCAAAATCTCCGGTCTAACGGGCTTCATCGCCCTACGACAGCGGGATTGCCAGAAAGGCGGTGCGGCATGGCGCAATCTCCAGTGGGCAAGGTGGTCGCGATAAGCGACCACCCGCGCGCAAGAGCGCGCCTGTCCCAGAAGGAATCATCCGAGATGCTCGTGGGTTGCCGCGAGCTCGCATTGACGCGCATGGCGAGCGCCCTCGCCGGAATGCTCGACAGGGTCGAGGACGATCTCTTCGACCTCGCCGAAAAGGCGACGGACCGCGATTCTCGCAGCATGTACCTCGACGCGCGCACCCAGGCACGTCAGAAACGCTCCGCCATGGAGGCGACGTTCGGGCGCCACTTCGTCGATTTCTTCGACAGCAAGGTGCGGGGCGACACGGCGCCCGCCATCCGCGACCCCGGGCATGGAGAGCTCACGCTCCTTGGCGACGACGACCTCGAGGAGCGTCTCGCGGTGCGCGAGATGTCGCGCAAGCTTTCCTCCTTGTGCGAAGGGGAGCTGATGGCGTTGAGCCAGCGAATCGGCTACCTCCTCGAGAAGCCCGAGCTCGACGACGATTCCAATCCCTTGAGCCCGGCTATCGTCTGCGCCGCGTTGAAGGATGCATGCGACCAGATCCAGGCGAGCTTCAAGGTGCGCATCATGTTGCTGGGCCGCCTCGAGAAGTACGCGGGCGACGAGCTGCAGACGCTCTATCACGACCTCAACTCGCACCTGGTGGAGCGGCGCGTTCTTCCCGAAGTGCGCGCCGGAGTGCCGCGCGCATTGATGCCGAATCTGTCGAAGCGCGGGCCGAGGCTGCCCGCGAAAGCCGCGCCGAACCGCGCGGCGCCCGCCGCGCGCGATTCGGCGATCCCAGAGGGCGACATCCTCGACGCGCTGGCGCAGCTGCTGGATCCGACCCCGTCCGGTCCGTTTGCACACGCGCCGGGAGCGCCCCAGGCCGCGGGCGCGCCGAGTGTCCCGACGTCTTTCGTGTCCGAGCTCACGCGCCTGCATCGCGAGGCGGCGCCCGCGGGATCCGGCGACGCGGTATTGATGAACGTGGTGAAGCGCATCCGCGCCGCGCCGCAAAGCGCCACGCTCGGCACCGTCGACGCGATGACGATCGACATCGTCGCGATGCTCTTCGACTACATCTTCGAGGATCGCCACATCCCGGCCAGCGTGAAGGCGCTCCTTGGGCGGCTGCAGATCCCGACGCTCAAGGTGGCGCTACTCGACCGGAGTTTCTTCTCGTCGAAGGCCCACCCGGCGCGCCGGCTCCTCGACCTCCTGGCGCAGGCCTCCATGGGGCTCACCGAAGGTAGCCCGCGCGAAGGGCCGGCCGTCGCGCTGATCGAAGGCGTGGTCGATGGCGTCCTGCACGAATTCGAGACTGACATCGCGCTGTTCGAGGCGATGGCCACCCGCGTCGCGGCTTTCCTCGAGGAACAGGAGGCGACGGAGAGGGAGATGGTCGAGCGCTCCGCGCGCCTGATCGAGGAGCGCGAGCGCGACGAGATCGCGCGCCTCGTTGCCGAGGACGAGGTGCATCGCCGCCTGGAAGCGCGCGCGTGGGTTCCCCCCGCGGTGCGCGAGATGCTCGCGGAAACCTGGGTGCGCGCGCTCGCGCGCGTGCAGCGCACCGAGGGCGAGGGATCGGCGCCGTGGCAGGCGCTGCTCTCGGCGATGGAAGAGCTGCTGTGGAGCGTCGAGCCGAAGGTAACTTCCGAGGACAGGAAGCGCCTCATCAACATGCTGCCCGCGATGTTGCGCACCCTTCAGGACGGGATGGAGCGCGGCGAGCTCACCCAGGACAGGCGTGGCGCGTTCCTCGGCACGCTCGTCGACTGCCACGCGATGGCAGTGAAGGCCGGCATCCGCGGCATCGCCGCGCTTCCCGACCCGCCGGTCGCCGCTGCGGTGCAGGACCCGTCCATCGAGCGCGCCATGGTTCCGGCAGGCAACATCCAGGTCGAGGAGATCCGCCTGCGCACCCCGCGGGCTTCGGGCGCAGCGCGCAACGTCTTCACGCGCACCGGCATCTGGACCAACCTGCAGCGCGGAACGTGGGTCGAATTCACGCGCCCCGACGCGGCCGACACGCGCGCGCGTCTCACCTGGATCAGCCCCAACAAAGGCGTCTACCTCTTTACCAATCCGCTCGCGCCGAATGCCGCCGTTTCCATCTCGCCGGAGGCGCTCGCCGAGCAGATGCGCGTGGGCGACGCGAGGATCATCAACGACGCGTCGATCGTGGACCGCGCGGTGGACTCGATGCTCACCGATTTGCGCGACGGCGAGGCCGCGCGTTGACGCTCAGGGATAGAAAAGCAGGAGCTCGTACCCGGTCGCCTTGATGCGCGGCGTTTCAAGGCGCAGCTGGATCGAGAGCTCCGCGCCGGGAGCGATGGTGTCGATGCCGCTTGCCGGGCGGCCCAGGTAGTCGGTCGGCCGCAGCACTCGGCGTATCGCCGCCTGGCCGGTCACGTCCGTCAGGGTGAGCTCGAGGTGCGGGAATTCCTGCGCGACCGGCGCGAGGTTGCGGATGCGCGCGCCGAGGGCGATCTCGTTGGGGCGCCCCGGAACCTCGAGAAGCTCCGAGTCCTCTAGCTTGAGCATCGCATCCTCGCGAGACCAGGCGATGGCACAGCCGGCGACCCCGCACACCGACTCGAGATAGGGGCGCAGCACGGGATAGCGCTGCGCGAGCGGCGCGCGATACGCGTAAGCGAGCTCCGCCCCCAGCACGAGCGCAAGCAGGGCGGCGCCGAACGCCCACGCGCGTGCCGGAGGACTCGCGCGCGGGGGAGGCGGCAGGGTGAGGTCGATGCGCGTGCGCCGAGGCCCGGGGCGCGCGTCCCGAGCGGGCGTGGAGGGCACGGGCGCCGGCGGCTCGACGAGCTCGGGCTGCGCGGCGTGAACCGGCGGCAACGCGGCAGGCTGCAGGGTCTCGATGTCGGGCAACTCCTCGAACGGCAACGCCTCGACCGGCGGCATCGGCGCCGCGGCCCGCTCCGCGGCCTCGCGCGCGGCGAGAAGCCGCGCACCGGTGTCGTCGTCGGGAAAACGCTCGAGCGCCTCGAACCCGTTGAACACGCTGCGGCAGCGCCCGCACCGTACCTGCCCCTGCTTCGCGTTCAGCTGCTGCGGCGTCACGCGAAAGCGCGCGCTGCAGTGGGTGCAGGTGGTGATGAGCATCGCTAGGCTTTGCGCGTGCCGGCGAGGAGCACCCAGCCGGAATCGCGCGCGACGACCGTAAGCGCGGCCCACGGTGCGTAAGCCAGCGCCACGTCCCCGGACTGCTCCTCGAGGATCCCCGAGAGCGCGATCGATCCACCGGGTTCGGTATGTGAAGCGAGAATCGGGGCGAGCATTCGCAAGGGGTTGGCGAGGATGTTGGCCACCGTGATTGCGGCCGTGCCCGGGACGGCGCCTTGCGCGTCCATGACCTCGAGCGCCACGGCGTTGCGCTCGGAATTGTAGCGCGCCGCCTCGAGTGCGAGGGGGTCGATGTCGGTCGCGATCGCGCGGGCGGCTCCGAGCTTGAGCGCGGCGATCCCAAGGATCCCCGAGCCGCAGCCGTAGTCGAGGACCGTGTCGCCCGCGCGCACCGTCCGCTCGAGCCACGCGAGGACGAGGCGCGTCGTCGGATGGCTGCCGGTTCCGAACGCGGCCCCAGGATCGAGGACGATGTTGATGGCGCTGGGCTCCGGCGGGTCGTGCCATGTCGGCACGATCCAAAGGCGATCCCCGGCGCGGATGGGTTCGAACTGGCGCTGCGTGAGCGCGACCCAGTCCGCGTCCTCGAGGCGATCCACCGATGCGCCGGCGAGCTTCGTCACCCCGCACGCCGCCAACGCGCGTTCGATGGCGGCCGGGACGCGGGCTTCCTCGGCGAAGAGGGCGCGCACCCGGGCCCGGGGCCAGGGCGCGGCGTCCGAGCCGGGCTCGCCAAATACCGCTTTCTCGTCGGCGGTGCCGGCATCGGCGTCGGAGATTTCCGTGGAAATCGCGCCCTCGGCTTCGAGGGCCTCGGAAAGCGCCTCGGCCGCTCCTCCCTCGACGATGAGATCAATCCGCTGCCACGCCACCGTCGTGCTCCTCGCGCCTCGTGCCTAGATGGATTTCAACGCCGCGATCTTTTCCTCGAGGTAATGGATGCTCACGCCCCCGCGGATGAAGGCGGCGTCGTTCATGAGCTCCTGGTGCAGCGGGATGTTGGTCTGGATTCCCTCGATCACCATCTCGGAGAG
>JBDTXQ010000201.1:0-5561 GCA_040006115.1 Usitatibacter sp. | reverse complement strand
GCTGCACGTTGGCGTACTCGGCGCCGAAGATCTTCTTCACGCGCTCGAGGGCGAGGGACTCGGCCACGTCGACGAACTCGCAGCCCCCGTAGTAGCGCTTGCCCGGATAGCCCTCGGCGTACTTGTTTGTTAGCACCGTGCCCTGCGCGGCGAGGACGGCGGGGCTCGCGTAGTTCTCGGAGGCGATGAGCTCGATGCCCTCTTCCTGGCGGCGATACTCCGCGGTGATGGCGCTCCAGAGGGCGGGGTCGGCGCTGGCGATCGTGCTCGAGTCGGCGAACATGTTTCGAAGTCTTTGAATGGGCGTGAATTTTATCACGCCGCCCACCCGCCCCCTCTCAGTGTGGCGCGAACCGATCGACGATCTCGCCGTCGGCGCGCACGCAGAGATGCGAAAGCCCGAGCATTTCGAGCCATTCGAGGCCTTCGCGCTCGCCCTTCAGCATCGCGATGGTGGAAGCGCTGCCTGCGACGAGGCAACTCCCGGCGTGCACCGTGACCGATTGAAAGCTCCGCACGGAGCGCCCGGTGCGCGGATCGAGGATATGGCAGTGGCGAACGCCGTCCACTTCGATGAAGCGCTCGTAGTCCCCGCTGGTGGCGATGCTGCCCGAGCTCACCGGCAGGGTGGCGAGCAGCATGCCCTCGCGGCGCGGATGGCGAATACCCACCCGCCACGGGGAGCCATCGGGCTGCGTGCCGAGGGCCGCGAGGTCGCCGGCGAGGTTCACGAGCGCGCTCGCCGCGCCCATCTCGCGCAGCGCGAGCGCCGCGCGGTCCACCGCGTATTCCTTGCCGAAGCCGCCGAAGTCGAGCTCCATTCCCGCGAGGGGGAGCCTCACCGTGTCGCTGCCCAGCTGCACGCGCGCCCATCCGATGAGATTCAACAGGGGCGCAAGCTCGGCATCGCCGGGAACGCGCTCGCCATCGAAGCGCCACGCGCGCCGCAGCACGCCCGAGGTGGCGTCGAACGCGCCTTCGCTCTGCGCGTGGCACGCGCCCGCGAACGTGAGCAGACCGTGAGTTTCGGCATCGATCGGCACCGCGGCCGCGCCCGCCGCGCGGTTGATCCGCGACACGACGCTCTCGGCGAGGTAGCGCGAGTACTTGGCCTCGATGCGCTTCACTTCCGCGATCGCGCGCGCCGCGGCAACTTCGGCGAAGCGCGGATCGTCGGAATGGACCTGCACCTCGTTCTCCGCGGCCATCGCGCGGAACGTGAAGCGGTGCAGCGTCATGGCGCCTCAGAACGTGTGGCTGACGCCCAGGATCCCGTAGACGGCGCGGAGCGTCTCGAACGCGGGGCTCGACGCGCCGCCGAGGTGAAGGTTGCGCGCGTTGTGCACGTAGCCGAGCGTGCCTTCGACGGTAACGCCGTCATCGAGCTTCGCGGCGACGCGCAGCGAGGGCGACACGCCGCCCCACGCGCCGAGGCGCTGGTCGCTCGAGAGGATCGCGGGCCGGGGCCGCGGCACCGTGGGCGAATAGAAATCGGCGGCATCCTGGGTGTAGTAGCGCAGCGCGGGGCGCACCGACCAGCGCTCGCTTAGCGCATGTTGCCATGCCAACTCGAGCGTATGGGCGCGAATGCCCCAGTCGTCGCGGTAGTAGCGATAGTCGGCCTGCAACGTGCCGCCGGCCTCGGGAAAGTGCCACCGGTAGCGCGTGAGCCACGCATACGAATCGCGGTGGTCGGGACGCCGGTCCGCCACGAGGATCGGGGTTCCCTCGGAAAAGAACGTGAAGGTGAGCTTGTACGGGTCGTTGTACCAGCCGTGTCCCCTCGATGCGCTGAACGTGCTTTGCACCAACGCCGTGGGCGAGAGGATCTGGGTCACCCCGAACAGGTACTCGCGCGTATCGCGGCGCTCGTTCAGGCGCGCGTCGTCGGAGGAAAGCACGCGGTCGTTGGATGCGCCGTAGCCCGCGACGAGCGTGGTGTTGCGCTGGTTGAGGTCCAGACGCGCCTCCAGGCCGAACGACTTGGAACGGTAATCCTCCTCTTTCGAGAGGGCACGGGAAGCGGAAAGCGAGAAGTCGCCGAAGCGCCGCGTCACCTTCACGTCGCCGGTATTGCGCCGGTCGTTGATCGAGGCGCCGGAGATCGACTGCACGGGCCGGCCTGACGCGTTGCTCACGAGTTGAGCGGAAGCGCCGGTGATGATGTCCACCGCCGCGCTCGCCTGGACCTCCCACGACTCGAGGAATTGCGCGCGCGCCCACAGCACGGGCTCGGTCACCTTCATGAGGCCGCGCTCCTTGTAGCCGAGGACCGTGATCCCGACTTCGCCCACTTCGGCAGCCGCGGCCTTCGCGGGAAGCACAAGGATCGGCAGCGCGAGCGCTGCCTTCATCAACGCATCAATTGCAGCCACACCCGCCCCCGCCCACGGATGCGCCGCCGCTTGCCGCCTCCTTCGCGGCGAAGGTCTTCTCGATCGCCTTGGAGAAGCCCGGGTTGCCCTCGAGCGCCATGTCCTCGCGCGCGAGATAGCCGCGCTGGTAGGGCGCAACCGTCGTGCATGCGGCGAGGCAGAGGGTGGCCGCCGCGAGCGCCCAGGCGACGAGTCTCATGAAGGCTCCTTGAGAAGTACCTCGATCTCGCGCGCGAGGGATTCCGCGGTTTCGGCGGTGAAGCCGCGATGCACCTTGCGCACCACGCCCTTGCGGTCGACGAGGTAGCCGCTCGGCATGGCCTTCACGTCGAACGCACGCGCCGCGGCGTCCCCGCCATCGCTCACCAGCGTGAAGGTGACCGGCACCTTGGCGAGGAAGCGCTTCGCGTCCGCGGCGGAGACGTCCTTGTTGATGCCCACCACCGCGAAGCCGCGCGCGCGATTCTGCTTGTAGAGCGCCTCGAGGGCCGGCATGGAGAGTCGGCACGGTACGCACCACGACGCCCAGAAATCCACGTAGACCACGTTGCCGCGCAGGCTCGCCAGCGCAAGCGCCTGCGCGGGCTCTTCCAGGCGCGGGATGGCGAGATCGGGCGCGGGCGCGCCGGCCTCGAGGGCGAGCGCGCAGGGCGACAAAGCCAGCGCGAGGAGGCAGGCGGGCGCCCGCATCAGAACGGCTGCCGCTCGATGGCCTTGGTGACCTGCACGCCGTCCACGCTGTACGAGAGGGTGGCGTTGTTGGCGCCGCTGAACAGGAGCGTCGCGGTGCCCACCTCGGTCGGGCGCACCGAGGGGACGTCGAAAGTCTGCGTCGGCGGCCGCGCAGCGACGCGGTAGAGCTTGCCGGTGAAGGTCGCCGAGGAGGTCCAGGTGCCGCCCGGGAAGACGAACCACATCGGGCGGTTCGGCGCGTCGTACGTGTAGATCACGGCGAAGATCTGGTTCGACGCGTGCTGGATGATGTTGAAGCCCCAGCCCGACTCGTTCGGGTTCCACCAGAGGTCGGTGTAGTCGAATTGCGGCGTCGGCGGGGGCGGCGGCCCTCCGCTGGCGATGCTCGCGATGTAGGCGGCGATATCGGAAAGCTGTGCGTCGGTGTACATCCCGCGCATGAATTGCATGGCGCCTACGCTGTTGATGGCGTTCCTGATGGCGGTCGGATTGTTGGCGGCGGTCTGGGCGCCGCCGGAGGGCGGCGTGCCGTGGCACGAGTTGCAGGTGCCGTTGTAGAGCGACTGCCCGTTGGAGACGCTCTGGGCGAGCGCGCCCGCGCCCGGCAAGGCGAGGACGAGGGCCAGAGCGAGTCGAAGCATCATGGTTGCCATGTTAACGGACGAGTGTCGAAAAGGCTGACTTCCGGGGTAACAAGCGCCCCGGCCCGCCTATTCCCCCTATAATCGGCGCGTCGTTACGAGGAGACAGCCGGTGCGAATCCTGATGCGGGCAGCCGCGCTCGTCGATGGGCTCAACGAGCGCGTGGGCAAGTCGGTCTATTGGCTGGTGCTGGTGGCGGTGCTGGTGAGCGCGGGCAATGCGATCATCCGCAAAATCTTCAACATGAGCTCGAACGCCTTCCTCGAGCTGCAGTGGTACCTCTTTTCCGCGGTGTTCCTGCTGGGCGCGGGCTTCACGCTGCTGAGGAACGAGCACGTGCGCATCGACGTCCTCACGAGCCGGCTGTCGCCGCGCTCCCAGGCCTGGGTCGACATCTTCGGCACGGTCTTCTTCCTCCTGCCGATGGCGCTGCTCATGATGTGGCTGTCGTGGCCGATCTTCATCCGCACCTACACCCACGGCGAGATTTCCACCAACGCGGGAGGGCTCCTCATCTGGCCCGCGCGCCTCATGGTGCCGATCGGTTTTGCGTTGCTGTCGCTGCAGGGATTCTCGGAGCTGGTGAAGCGCGTCGCGTTCGTGACCGGCAAGGGGCCCGATCCCATCAAGCGGCACGACCCGCACGCCGCCGAGAAGCAGCTCGCCGAGGAGATCCGCAAGCTCGCCGAGGCCAAGGCGTGACCGCGTTCCTGATCCACAACATGGCGCCGATCATGTTCGGCGCCCTGGTGCTCTTCCTCCTCCTCGGTTATCCGGTCGCGTTCGCTCTCGCCGCCAACGGCATCGTGTTCGGCCTCCTCGGCATCGAGCTGGGCCTGCTGCAGCCCTCCCTCTTCCAGGCCCTGCCCGAGCGCATCTGGGGGGTCATGTCGAACGACACGCTCCTCGCCGTGCCGTTCTTCACGTTCATGGGATTGATCCTCGAGCGAAGCGGCATGGCCGAGGATTTGCTCGACACCATCGGCCAGCTCTTCGGCCCGTTGCGCGGCGGACTCGCCTTTGCCGTGATCTTCGTGGGCGCCCTCCTCGCGGCGACCACCGGCGTGGTGGCGGCCTCGGTGATCTCCATGGGGCTCATCTCGCTTCCCATCATGCTGCGCTACGGCTACGACCGGCGCTTCGCCTCGGGAGTGATCGCCGCCTCCGGCACGCTCGCGCAGATCATCCCGCCCTCGCTCGTGCTCATCATCATGGCGGACCAGCTGGGGCGCTCCGTGGGCGACATGTACGCGGGCGCGTTCATCCCGGGCATCGTGCTGGCGGGGCTCTACGCGGGCTATGCATTGGGCGTCGCCGTGTTCAAGCCCGCGTGGGCCCCGGCGCTTCCCGAGGATGCGCGCCGCTTGCGCGAGCCCGGCGGATCGAGCGGCGTGCCGTCATTCGTGGTGCTCGCGATCCTTTCGGTCGCCGCGGGCATCCTCTTCGACCGCTACTACTATGTGCCCACATACACCGAGGCGATGCTCGACGAGCGCCTCGTGCTTGCCGCCGGCGCGGGCGCGGGCTTCGCGCTCGCGTGCGCGCTCCTCTCCCGCATCTTCAAGCTGCGCCTCCTCTCGCGCCTCGCCGAGCAGGTGATCTTCGTGCTGATCCCGCCGCTCGGGCTCATCTTCCTCGTGCTCGGCACGATCTTCCTCGGCTGGGCGACCCCGACCGAGGGCGGGGCCATGGGCGCGGCGGGCGCGCTCGCGATGGCGCTCGCGCGCCGGCGCCTGTCCTTCAAGCTCACGCGCCAGGCGATGGAGACCACCGCGAAGCTCTCCACCTTCGTGGTCTTCATCCTCATCGGCGCGCGCGTCTTCAGCCTCACCTTCTACGGCGTGAACGGCC
>JBDTXQ010000200.1:0-5571 GCA_040006115.1 Usitatibacter sp. | reverse complement strand
CCGCGACGCAGAGCTCGTGCATCAGCCGCGGCGCCACGTTGGCGGTGACGGAGATCACACCCTGGGCGCCGAGGAGCATGTACGAGAGCGCGCTCGCGTCGTCGCCGCTGAAGACGAGGAAGTCCTTGCGCACGCGCCTCATGAGGTCCGTCACGCGCTCGATGCTCGAGGTCGCTTCCTTGATGCCGACCACGTTGGGCACCTGCGCAAGGCGCGCCACCGTGTCGTTCTGCAGGTCCGCCACCGTTCGCGACGGGACGTTGTACAGGATCATCGGGATGTCCGCGGCCTCCGCGATCGCCCTGAAATGGCGATACAGGCCTTCCTGAGTGGGCTTGTTGTAGTACGGCACCACGGAGAGCGAATACTTCGCGCCCGCCTTCTTCGCGAACTTCGCGAGCTCGATCGCCTCGCGCGTCGCGTTGCCGCCCGTGCCGGCGATCACCGGGACGCGGCCGGCGGCGAACTCCACCGCCGACTCGATCAGCTTGCAGTGCTCGGCCACGTCCACCGTCGGCGATTCGCCGGTGGTGCCGACGATCACGATGCCGTCGGTGCCTTCGGCCACGTGCCAGTCGATCAGCGACTTCAGGCGCGCAAGGTCGAGCGCGCCGTCGGCGAGCATCGGGGTCACGATTGCGACAAGACTTCCGGAAAGCATGCGAGAAGCGGTCTCGGGCACGTTCAAAGTCGGCAATTTTAACCCATGGCAGGGCCCGCGTACCGCAGCCGCGGCCCTTTCTCGCTATTCGCGCCGCGCGGCGAGCCGTTGCAGGGCGGCCGGGCGGGGCTCGCTCACCGTGAGGTCCTCGTAGGCGATCACTCGCAGGCGCCCACGCACGGCCTCGAGGAGCTCCCCGGGCGCGAGCAGGAAATCGGGGTTCGAGGGCTTGCCGAAGCGCTCGTTGCCCGTCGCGAAGGTCTCGTAGATGAGGACGCCGCCCGCCTCGAGCGAAGCAGCCAGCACCGCCAGGAGGGGCCGATGCAGGTAGTTGGTGACCACGATGCCGTCGAACCTGCGGCCCGCGAAGGGCCAGGGGCCGGCCTCGATGTCCGCTTCGATCACCTTGACCCCCGCGGGCGCTCCGGCGAAGAGGGACGCGTCGCGATCGACCGCCTCGACCTCGAAGCCCATGCGCGCGAGCCAGCGCGCGTGCCGCCCCGATCCCGCGGCCACGTCGAGCACCACGCCGCCCGGCCGGATCGCGGCGGCCCAGCGCTGCACCCACGCCGAAGGCGGCAACTCGAAGTGAGGTTCCATGTCTCGCTCGATCAGTCGAAGAGCCGCGCGATCGTTTCTTCCCCGATCGCGAAGGCGGTGCTCATGCCGGTGCCGCTCGTGACGGTCACCGCCCGCACCCGCGGCGCGAGCGCTGCCGAGAGAAGCGGCTGCACGTCGGCGACCGGATAATGTCCCACCCAGCGCTCGACCACGCGCAGGTCCGGCGATTCGAAGAGCGCGCGCAGCTCGGCCAGGATGAGATCTTCCACGGCGGCGCTCGCGAAAGGATCCTCATCGTGCCCGTAATGATGGGAATCGCCGACGACGAGCGAGCCGTCGGATCCCTGCGCCACGATGAGGTGGATGCCGTTCGCGAGCTGCGGCGAGCATTCGCGCTCGAGCCGCTCACGCAGGCGCGCGGCCGAAGGCTGCGCGGCGAAGCCTTCGTAGCGCACCAGGCTGAGATCCGACATCACCACCGACGGCAGCCGCGCCCCCGCGCCGGCGACGCGCATCATCTGCAGCTTGCAGCGGCGCACGCGCGCGCCGGCGGCGACCTCGGGCGCGAGCTCGGCGATCGCGCCGCCGGCCGCGATCACGACCGCGTCGCCCTCGAGCACGCCGCGTGCATGGCGTAGCCGCGTGCCCTCGATGCCGAGCGCCGCCGAGCCCCACGTGAACTGCACCCGGTGGCGCTCCTCGAGCCAGCGCGCGAGGCGCGGCAACGCTTCGCGCGCCTCGACACGCAGCTCGTGGGGGCTCGAGAGCGCCCCGGCAAAGCCGGCGCGAAGGCCCGGGATCTTCCTCGCGGCATCAGCCCCGCTCCACATCTCGCAGCCGTCCCCCATCGGCCCCGCGGCGAATTCCTCGAGGACGCCGAGCGCCTCACCGCGTTGCGCGACGACGGCGGCGCCGCGTTGCAGCAACTCAATGCGCGCCGCGCCCGCCACCTCGAGCCACACCTCGCGGGCGCGCAGCGCGCGGCGGCGCGTGTCGCCCTGCGCCTGGCCGCTCACCGTGACGAAGCCGAAGTTGCGCACTGAAGCCGACATCGCACGCGCGTCGCGCTCGACGAGTGCGACCGAGAGCCCGCGCCGCGCTGCGGCAAGCGCATGCGCGAGGCCGACGATGCCGGCGCCCACTATCACGAGATCGAAGGAAGCCACGCCACGATGATAGCGCTCGGTTACCATGGCTCTTCCGGACGGGACCATGAAAAAATTCCTGAAGACCGCGGGCATCGCCGCCGCCGGCCTCGCCATCGCGTTCGCGTGCGCCTTCTTCGGGGCAGCGTGGCTCGGCGAGCGCAAGCTCGCGCGCACCGTCGACATTCGCGTGGTGCCGGTGCCGTACGCGAAGGACGCGGCGGCGTTGAAGCGCGGAAAGTACCTTTTCGAGTCGCGCGGCTGCGGCGAATGTCACGGCGACGACGGCCGCGGCGTCGCCTTCCTCGACTCGCCCTCGGGCATGTACGTGAAGTCGCCCAACATCACGCGTGGCGCGGGTGGCGTCGTGTCCGACTACAACGAGGGCGACTGGGTGCGCGCCATACGGCACGGCGTGAATCCCGCGGGCCACGCTCTCCTCATCATGCCCGGCGAGGACTACAACCGCATGAACGACGGCGATTTCGCGGCGCTGGTCTCCTACGTGCGCATGCTCCCGCCGGTGGCGGGCGAGAGCGCGGTGATCCGCCTGCCGATGATCGTGAAGGCGCTCTACGGCGTGGGCGCGATGCGCGACTCGTCGGAGAAGATCGACCACCGCAAGCCCCCCTCGCGGCCGGTCGCGGCCGCGGCTACGGTCGAGCACGGCGCGTACGTCGCCAACATGTGCGTGGGATGCCATGGTGCGACGCTCGCGGGCGGCGCGATCCCCGGCGCCTCGCCCGAGTGGCCGCCCGCCGCAAACCTCACGCCCGGCGAGGGCGGCGTCATGTCGCGCTACGACACGCCCGCGAAGTTCATGGCGATGATGCGCACCGGCAAGCGCCCCGATGGAAGCGCCGTGGGCAAGGTGATGCCGTTCATGAGCCTGCGCAACATCAACGACGTCGACCTCAACGCGATGCACGCATACCTGAAGACGCTTTCCGCCAGGAAATCCGGCGAGCGGCAGGACCGCGTCCAGTGAGCTCGCCGGCGAAGCCGATGTTCTTCCCCACGCCCGAGGCCTTCCGGCGCTGGCTCGCGAAACACCACGAGAGCGAGAAGGAGCTCCTGGTCGGGTTCCACAAGGTCCACACCGGAAGGCCTTCGCTCACCTGGCCACAGTCGGTGGATGCCGCCCTTTGCTATGGGTGGATCGACGGCGTGCGGCGCAGCCTCGGTCCGGAGGCCTACACCATCCGCTTCACGCCGCGCAAGGCGAGGAGCATCTGGAGCAACGTGAATACGCAGCGCGTGGCGCAGCTCACGCAGGCGGGACTTATGGCGCCCGCCGGGCTCGCGGCCTTCTCCCTGCGCGATGCGAAGCGTTCCGGCATCTACGCGTTCGAGGCCGGCAACGAGCAGAAATTCGCCTTCGACTCCAAGGCCGCGAAGCAATTCCGCGCGCGAAACAAGGCCTGGGCCTTCTTCGAGTCGCAGCCTCCCGGCTATCGCCGCATCACGACGAAATGGGTGATGAGCGCCAAGCGCGAGGACACGCGCGCCAGGCGCCTCGCCCAGCTCATCGCCGATTCCGCGGCCGGCGAGCGGCTGGCGCTCGTCACCAAGTACAAATAAGTGGTGTCAGGTACAACATAAAAAGTCGTACCTGACACCATTTTGTCAGGAAACCGACAGCCAGCGGTCGAGGCTCGCGCGGTTGGCGAGGAGCGCAGCGCTCGGCCCCTGGTGGACGATGCGCCCGCGCTCCATCATAAGGGCGCGCTGCGTGAGGGACAGCGCGAGCTCGGCGTGCTGCTCGACCAGCACGATCGACATGGTCCCGTCGCTCGCCAACCCGCGCAGCACCTCCCCCAGTTCCTGGACGACGATGGGCGCGAGACCCTCCATGGGCTCATCGAGCAGGAGCAGCTTGGGGTTGATAACGAGGGCGCGCGCGATGGCGAGCATCTGCTGCTCACCCCCGGACAGCTGCCCGCCGCGGTGACCGGCACGCTCTGCGAGGCGCGGGAAGAGCGCATGCACCTTGTCGACGCTCCACGGCCCGGGGCGCGCCACGGCGGTGAGGTGCTCGAGCACCGTGAGGGACTTCCACATGAGGCGCTCCTGCGGCACCCAGCCGATGCCCGAGCGAGCGCGCGCATGCGACGGGGCGCGCGAGATATCGGCGCCCTGCCATCGGATCGAGCCGACGTGCTGGTGGGTGAGGCCCATCACGGTCGCGAGGAGCGTGCTCTTGCCGACGCCGTTCCTGCCGAGGAGCGCCACCGACTCGCCCTCGCCGATCGCGAACGAGATCTCCTCGACCATCACCGATTCGCCGTAGCCCGCGCTCACGCCGTCGAGGCGCAGGAGCTCAGCCATGGACGTCGGTGCCGAGATACACCGCGCGCACCTGCGGATCGCGCGCGATCTCCTCCGGCGCGCCCTCGGTGAGGACGCGCCCGGCCACCAGCACCGTGATGCGCCGCGCGAAGCGGAACACGAGGCCCATGTCGTGCTCGATGAAGAGGATCGTCACGTCTTCTGGGAGCGCGGCGATCACGCCCAGCACCTCGACGCTCTCCGCCGACGCAATGCCCGCCGCGGGCTCGTCGAGGAGGAGGATCTTCGGGCGCGTGGCGAGCGCGAGCGCGATCTCCACGAGCCGCTGGCGCCCGTACGCAAGCTCCGTGGTGCGCCGGTGCGCGTCCTGGCCGAGCTTCAGCGTTGCAAGGAGCGCCATCGCCTCGTCGTGCTCCTCGCGATGGCTCGCCACGGATTTCCACCAGCGAGCGGCGAGGCCCTTGCGCTCGAGGATCGCGAGCACCACCGATTCGAGCACCGTGAGCCCGGCAAAGAGCGTGTTGATCTGGAAGGTTCGCGTGAGGCCGCGCTTCACGCGCCGGTGCTGCCCGAGCGGGGTGATGCGCTCCTCGTGCAGGAACACGTCGCCCGCGCTCGGCTCCAGCGCGCCGGTCAGCAAATTGATGAGCGTCGTCTTGCCGGCGCCATTGGGGCCGATCAACGCATGGCGCGCGCCGACGGGGACCGTGAGGCTCACGTCGCTCACCGCGGCCAATCCGCCGAAACGCTTCGAAAGGCCCGCGGTGCGCAGCGCCGCCGTCATCGCTTGAGCCTCTCGATCGCGCCGAGGATCCCGCCGCGCGCGAAGAATACGAAGACCACCATCGCGAGGCCCAGCCAGAACTGCCAGTACACCGGGTTGATTCCCGAAAGATAGTCCTGCGCGATCATGAA
>JBDTXQ010000199.1:0-5604 GCA_040006115.1 Usitatibacter sp. | reverse complement strand
TCTTGGAAAGCTCCACGTACCAGTCGCAGTATTCGTCCCACACGAGCTCGTAGACGGCGCGGGCGGCCAAGTCGAAGCGGTACTCGGCGAGGGCGTCGGCGACCTCCTTCTCGGCGCGCTGCAGGCGGCTCACGATCCAGCGGTCGAAGTCGGAGAATTCCAGGGGAAGCGACTCGTCCACGCCGGTGTCCTTGCCGTCGCAGTTCATCAGCACGAAGCGCGCCGCGTTCCAGAGCTTGTTGCAGAAGCTGCGGTAGCCCTCGCAGCGCTTCAGATCGAAGTTGAGCGTGCGCCCGAGGGTCGAGAGCGAGGCGAAGGTGAAGCGCAGCGCGTCGGCGCCGTAGGACTCGATGCCGTCGGGGTAGTCGCGCTTGATGCGCTTGGCCGCGCTCTCCTTGTGAGCCGCGAGCATGAGGCCCTGCGTGGATTTCTCGAGCAGCGGGGCGAACTCTATGCCGTCGATCACGTCCAGCGGGTCGATGGTGTTGCCCTTCGACTTCGACATCTTGTTGCCCTCGGCGTCGCGCACGATGGCGTTGATATACACGTCGCGGAACGAGGTCGCGCCGGTGAATTGCAGGGTCGTCATGATCATTCGCGCGACCCAGAAGAAGATGATGTCGAAGCCGGTGACGAGCACCGTGGACGGAAGGTAGAAGCGCCGCTCGCGCTCGAACTGCGCCTCGTCGGGCCAGCCGAGCGTCGTGAAGGGCACCAGCGCCGAGGAGAACCATGTGTCGAGCACGTCGGGATCGCGCCCTTCGGGCTTGATGGTCTTTCCCGCGGCGGTGGCGTGCGCGAGCGCCTCCTCGAAGCTGCGGCCCACGAAGGGCGTGCCGTCGGCGGCATACCACGCGGGGATCTGGTGGCCCCACCAGAGCTGGCGCGAGATGCACCAGTCCTGGATGTTGCCGAGCCACTGGCCGTAGATCTTGGTCCACTCCTCGGGGACGAAGCGCGTCTCGCCTTTCGCCACCGCGTCGAGGCCCGCCTTCGCCATGCCGTCCATGCGCACGAACCACTGGTCCGAGAGCATCGGCTCGACCACGGCATTGCTGCGCTCCGAGCGAGGCTGCATGAGCTTGTGCGGCTTGGCGCTCTCGACCAGCCCCTTCGCCTCGAGATCCGCAAGCACGCGCTTCCTCGCCTCGAAGCGGTCGAGGCCTTGGTAGGGAAGGGGCGCGTTTTCGTTCACGCGCGCTTCCAGCGTGAAGATGTTGAGCGGCTTCAACCCATGTCGCAAGCCGACCTGGAAGTCGTTGAAGTCGTGCGCCGGCGTGATCTTCACCGCGCCGGTGCCGAACTCGCGGTCGACGTAGGTATCGGCGATCACCGGGATCAGCCGATCGGCGAGCGGAAGGCGGACCATCCTGCCGACCCGCTTCGCGTAGCGCTCGTCCTCGGGGTGCACCGCGACCGCCATGTCGCCCAGCATGGTCTCGGGGCGCGTGGTCGCGACGACGAGCTCGCCGCTGCCATCCTCGAGCGGATAGCGGATGTGCCAGAGCGTGCCGTTCTCCTCGCGGTTCTCGACCTCGAGGTCGGAGACCGCGGTCTGCAGCTTGGGATCCCAGCTCACCAAGCGCTTGCCGCGGTAGATGAGGCCTTGCTCGAAGAGGCGCACGAACACTTCCAGCACGGCGCGCGAGCGTGGCTCGTCCATGGTGAAGTACTCGCGCGACCAATCGCACGAGTCACCGAGGCGGCGCATCTGGCGCGTGATGGTGGAGCCGGACTCTTCCTTCCACGCCCACACGCGCTTCACGAATTCGTCGCGCCCGAGCGCGCGCCGCGATGTGCCCTCGCTCTCGAGCTGGCGCTCCACCACCATCTGCGTCGCGATTCCCGCGTGGTCGGTGCCCGGCTGCCAGAGAACGTTGAACCCCTTCATGCGGTGATAGCGCGCGAGGATGTCCATCAGCGTCTGCTGGTAGGCGTGCCCCATGTGCAGCGTGCCGGTGACGTTGGGCGGCGGCAGCTGGATCGAGAACGAGGCGCGCCCCGGTTCGAAGCCCGCCTTGAAGTAGCCGTTCGACTCCCAGAACGGGTACCAGCGCGACTCGATGCCGTGCGGATCGAAGCTTTTTGCGAGTTCCATGGAAAGGCTATCGGGCAGGGCGGTTCCTCAGGGCGTCCGCCACGGCGTCGCCGATGGCGTTGGCGAGCTCCTGGCGCAGGTCGCCGATGGCGCTCGCCACCGCGGCGTGCACCTGCGGGACGAGGTGCTGCGCGAGGCGCGCTTCGAGGTCCTTGGCGAGGCGCCCCTCGACCTCCGCCATGACGCGTTGGAAGACGTCGCGCGCGAGCGCGCTCGTCGCTTCAGCAGTGGCGGGGTCATCGACAAGATCGGTGAGCATCGGTACCCCGCCGGTCTCCGTTCCCACCGGCGCATGGCGGCGCAGCAGCGCGTCGGCCTTGCCCACCACATCCTTGTCGTCGTGATCCAAGCGTTGCGCTCCTTCAGCCTTCGATGTCGTTCACTTGCAGCTCGTAGCCGCGCTTCTTGTAGAAGCTCCAGCGCGCGCGCGCGCGTTCCTTGTCGGCCTCATCGGTGCTCACGATTTCAAGCACGCGCTCGAAGGACGCGAAGAAGGGAGGCCATTCGTCGGCGAGGTTCAGCAGCACGTCGTGGTGCGGGAGCGCGTCGCCGGAGGGCGCGAGGACGATCGGCGTTTCTCCGGCGAGCGGCGAATCCGCGTAGCAGTGCGGCACGAAGCCGGTCGCCTGGAAGGTCCAGAGCGCGCGGTCGAAGTCGGAGAGGACCTTCGGGTCGGGCGAGTAGACCACCAGCTTCGCGGGCTTCGCGTAGGCCTTCGCGGCGAGGCGGCAGGCGAGGCGCTGCTTGTCCTCGGCGTAGCGGTAGAAGTCGATCCGCGTCACGCCGCGCGCTTGAGGAGGAAATGCGAGAGGAGCGCGACGGGGCGGCCGGTGGCTCCCTTCTCCGCGCCCGATTTCCACGCAGTGCCGGCGATGTCGAGGTGCGCCCACGGATACGCCTTGGTGAAGCGCGACAGGAAGCAGGCCGCGGTGATCGCGCCGCCGGCGCGCGTGCCGATGTTGGGCATGTCGGCGAAGTTGGACTTGAGCCCTTCCTGGTAGTCGTCCCAGAGCGGCAGGTGCCACGCGCGATCCCACGAGGTCTCGCCCGCGGCGAGGAGCTCGCGCGCGAGCGGATCGCTGTTGCTGAAGAGGCCGGTGGCCACGTGGCCGAGCGAGATCACCATGGCGCCGGTGAGGGTCGCGATGTCGACCACCGCCACGGGCTTGAACTTCTCCGCGTAGGTGAGCGCGTCGCAGAGGATCAGGCGGCCCTCGGCATCGGTGTTGAGGATTTCGACCGTCTGGCCCGACATGGTGGTCACGATGTCGCCGGGCTTGATCGCGTTGCCGTCGGGCATGTTCTCCGTGGCGGGCACGATGCCCACGACGTTCAATGGAAGGCGCATGAGCGCGATCGCCTTCATCGTGCCGAGCACGCTGGCCGCGCCGCACATGTCGAACTTCATCTCGTCCATCTCGGCGGCGGGCTTGATCGAGATGCCGCCGGTGTCGAAGGTGACGCCCTTGCCGACGAGCGCCACGGGCGGCGCGTCGCGCTTGGCTCCGTGGTACTCCATCACGATGAGCTTGGGCGGCTGGCGGCTTCCCTGCGCGACCGCGAGGAACGAGCCCATGCCGAGCTTCTCGATGTCCTTCTGCTCGAGGATCTCGACTTTCAAGCCATGGCGCTTGCCGAGCTCGACCGCCTGCTCCGCGAGATAGGTGGGCGTGCACACGTTGCCGGGCAGGTTGCCGAGGTCCTTCGCGAGCGCCATGCGCTCGGCGATCGCCTCGCCGCGCGCGAGGGCGATCTCGCCCCCGGCGATGTCGGTGCGCTTCGGCAGGTTCAGCGTGACCTTGCGCAGCGGCCGCTTGGCCTCCGGCGCCTTGCTCTTCATGCGGTCGAAGCGATAGAAGCCCTCGGCCACTGCCAGCACGGCGTGCTCGACCTTCCACGCGACGTCGCGTCGCTTGAGGGGAAGCTCCGTGAGGCAGATGCATGCATCGGAGGCGCCAGTCATGCGCAGCGCACGCACCGCCGCAAGCATCGCCGTGCGGTAGGCAGCCTCGCCGAAATCGCGCTCGCGCCCCAGGCCCACGAGAAGCACGCGGTCCGCCGCGACCTGCGGCACCTTGTGGAGGAGGAGCGTCGTGCCGAGCTTGCCGTCGTGGTCACCGCGGCGCAGCACTTCGTTGATGTAGTGGCGCGAGGCGCCGTCGATCGCCTGCGCCGAAACCGAGAGCTTGCGCGCGTCGAAGATCCCCACCACCACGCAGCCGCTGCGCTGCTTTTCGGGGCTACCGCTCTTTATGCTAAATTCCATTTGCTTTCCTAGGCTTGGATGGCGGCGAAAGACACGGATTATCTCACGCCGCGCGACCGGGCCGCAGCAGGAACCCCGCATTGATCTTCCAGAAGAGCCTCGTCCGCGAATTCAGCCTGATCGCGATCGCCGTGGTCGGCGTCCTCCTCGCGATCATCCTCACGCGCCTGTTGATCCTGATGCTCGGCAAGGCCGCGGGCGGCGACATCTTGCCCGAAGCGGTGCTGGGGCTCATCGCATTCGGCGTGCTTACCTATCTGCCGATCCTTCTCGGCATCGCCGTATTCATTGCCGTGCTGCTCGCGTTGACGAGGAGCTACCGCGATAGCGAGATGACGGTATGGTTCACCTCGGGGCTTTCGATCGCGGCGTGGGTGAAGCCCGTGCTCGCGTTCGCGCTTCCAGTGTCGATTATCTGCGCGCTGCTATCGCTCGTCCTCTCGCCGTGGTCGCTAGCGCAGAGCGTCGAATACCAGAGGCTGCTGGAGAGCCGCGACGAGGTGTCGAGCGTGACGCCGGGGATATTCCGCGAGTCGAGGAACTCCGATCGCGTGTTCTTCGTCGACAAGCTTTCCGAGGGCGACGACGTGGTGAACAACGTATTCGTTCAGTCGACCCAGAACGACACGCTCGGCGTGATGGTGGCGCAGAAGGGCTACATCGAGACTGCGGAGAACGGCGACCGCTTCGTGGTGCTGCTGAACGGCAGGCGCTACGAGGGCACGCCCGGCACGCTCGACTTCCGCACCGTGGATTTCGCGAGGTATCTGCTACGCATCGAGCCGCGCGAGGCGAAGCGCATGGCGCCCAGCACCAAGGCGATGACCACCCTCGAGCTGCTGAACGAAAGGAAGCCCGAGCAGATCGCGGAGCTGCACTGGCGGATCGCGCTGCCGCTCGCCGTGCTGATCATGGCGCTCGTCGCGATCCCGCTCGCCTTCGTGAACCCGCGCTCGGGCCGCTCGTGGAACCTGATCTTCGCGGTGCTGATCTACGCGCTGTACAACAATCTCCTGTCGATCTTCCAGGCGTGGACCGCCTCCCAGCGCATTCCCGGGTGGGTGGGTCTCTGGCCCGTGCACGTGGCGATGCTCGTGATCCTGATGGTGCTTTTCTCCAGGCAGCTTGGCGGATTTCGCTGGCTGGCGACGGGGAAAGCGGCCGCCATCAAGGTATAATTTCGCGCTCCGGAGAGGTGGATGAGCGGTTTAAGTCGCACGCCTGGAAAGCGTGTTTAGGT
>JBDTXQ010000198.1:0-5610 GCA_040006115.1 Usitatibacter sp. | reverse complement strand
GCCTACCAGTTTCCCGTTCGATGCACGAAAAATGCCGCTGCGATGAGCGGCTTTTTTTGCTTTGTCGGCGCGGCGCTAAGGAGCGCGGCCGCTTTCGCCGTGCGAACGTCCATTGCCGAACGCGCGCTCCACCAGGACGCTCAATTCCGCGAGGCTGTTGTGGTGCAGGGCTGCCGTGCTGCCATTCAGCGCGACCTGGCCCGCCTGGATCGCCGCGAACGTCTGCTTCGCGACTTCCAGGACCGTTCTGATCTTTTCGCAGTCGGATGCCGGCTGTCCCCTTGCCGTGCCCTGGGGAATGGGCGCCGGCGTCCCGGCCATCTTGGAAAAGGAAGTGACGGCGTCGGCGATGGCGTCGTCCAGGCACCGGTTGAACGTGTGGAACTCATCGACAGTGATCGGCGCATCGTGCTCGAGGGCGAGCTCGGTGAGTGCCTGGCACATGTCGCCGTAGTCGTGAACGACCTGGTCGATGCTGAGCCCCTGCCGGTAGAGCTCCATGCCGTGCTTCGCGGCGCTTCCGGAGATATCCGAGGGCACCAGGGCGAGCGAGGGCCTGCCGGCCCCAAGCGCTTTGTGGCGTGCCCTGGCGTCCGCCGTCTGCTCGACTCGGAAGGTTTCGATGAGTTGCGCCACGAATTGCGGAATGCCATGCTCGCTCGCGATGGCCGCTGCCGTGGTGTGGTTCCTTTTCGCGGCCTTCGCGCTGCATCGCGAGATCAATTCGGTACGATGGGTCTTGAGGAAATCATAGAGGGTGTTCATGAAGATCCTGTCCGTCGAAGCCGGCGGGCGGGGCCGCCATACTCGAGCATCTTGGGGCAGGCGGTGCGAAATGTATGTACGGTAACGAACATGGGATGCCGATCCGCGCGGTCATCCTCGACCTCGACGGCACGCTTGTGGATACCGCCGAGGAGATCGCGCTCGCCCTGAACGAGACGCTCGCGGCGCTCGGCCTGCCGGTCGTGTCGCTCGCGGCCGCTACCGCGCTCATCGGCCGCGGCGTGCATTCGCTTGTCGACCGGGCGGCCGAGGAGGTTGGAGCGACCGCCGACCTCGAGCGCGCGGTGAAGATGTTCGAAGCGAGCTACGCACGCCTGGTCGGCACGCGCGCGGCGCTCTTCCCGGGCGTGAGGCAAGGCCTCGACGCCATGCGCGCCGCGGGGTTGCGCCTCGGCGTCGTCACCAACAAGCCGCGCCGTTTCACCGAAAGGCTCCTCGTCCATTCAGGCATCGACGGATTCTTCGGCGCTGTGGTTGCCGGCGACGACGGCATCCGCCGCAAGCCCTCGGGCGACATGCTCGCGGCGGCGGCGAGCCGCATGGGAACGCGCATCGACGAGACGCTGATGCTCGGAGACTCCGAAAACGACGTGCTCGCGGCGCGCGCCGCGGGATGCCGCGTCTGGTGCGTCCCCTACGGATACAACGAGGGACGCCCGGCCGAATCCCTCGAGTGCGACCGCATGGTGGACACCGTGCTGCACGCCGCGCGGCTCCTGGCGCCCTAGCCCTGGCGCCGCGCCACGCTAGACGCGCTCGATCGCGAGCGCGATCCCCTGGCCCACGCCGATGCACATGGTGCAGAGCGCGACCTTTCCCCCGGTGCGCTGCAGCTGGTACATGGCGGTCGCCACCAGGCGCGCCCCGGACGCGCCCAACGGATGCCCGAGCGCGATCGCGCCGCCGTTGGGATTCACGTGCTCCGCATCGTCGGGCACGCCCAGATCGCGAAGCACCGCGAGGGCTTGCGATGCGAACGCCTCGTTCAGCTCGATCACGTCGATCTTCGCGATCGGAATGCCGAGCCGCGCGAGAAGCTTCTTCGAGGCGGGCGCGGGCCCCATGCCCATGATGCGCGGTGCGACGCCCGCCGACGCCATGCCGAGGATGCGCGCGCGCGGGGTGAGGCCGTGCTTCTTCGCGGCCGCCTCGCTCGCGACGATGGTGGCGCAGCTGCCGTCGTTCACGCCTGAAGCGTTGCCCGCGGTCACGCTGCCGCCTTCCTTCACGATGGGCTTCAGCTTCGCGAGCTGCTCCAGCGACGTGGCGCGCGGATGCTCGTCCTGGGCAACCACGACGGGGTCGCCCTTCTTCGCGGGGATCGTCACCGGCACGATCTCGTGCGCGAAGAGGTTCGCCGCCTGCGCTGCGAGCGCGCGGTTCTGCGAGCGCAGCGCGAATGCGTCCTGGTCGGCGCGCGAGACCTTGTAGTCGCCCGCCACGTTCTCCGCGGTCTCGGGCATCGCGTCCACGCCGTATTTCGCTTTCATCTTCGGGTTCACGAAGCGCCAGCCGATGGTGGTGTCGTACACCGCGTTCGCGCGGGAGAAGCCAGTTTCGGCCTTGGGCATCACGAAGGGCGCGCGCGACATGCTCTCCACGCCGCCGGCGATGCCGATCGCCGAGTCGCCGGCGCGAATGGCGCGGGCGAGCGAGCCGATCGCTTCCATCCCCGAGCCGCACAGCCGGTTCACGGTAGCGCCGGGCACCTCGATCGGGATTCCCGCAAGAAGCAGCGCCATGCGCGCCACGTTGCGGTTGTCCTCGCCCGCCTGGTTGGCGCAGCCGTAGATCACGTCGTCGAGGGCGGCCCAGTCGACGCCGGCGTTGCGTGCCATGAGGGCCGCGATCGGGACCGCCGCGAGGTCGTCCGCGCGCACCGCGGAAAGGGCCCCGCCATAGCGCCCGAAGGGGGTGCGCACGGCGTCGCAGAGAAAGGCTTCGCTCATGGGATCCTTTGATCTATACTAAATCGGCCTGCATAGCAGAACAAAAACGCAGCGAGGAGAGACCCCCGATGAAACGCTTCACCCTGGCGCTCGTGGCGCTCGTTTTTCATGCAGCCGCCGCCGCCCAGGAGCCCGTCAAGGTCGGCGTCGTGGCCCCCTTCTCGGGCGTCGCCGCCGACTACGGCAAGCAGATGGAAGCCGGCATGAAGGCCTACTTCAAGCTGCACGGCGATACCGTCGCCGGCCGCAAGATCCAGCTCATCATCCGCGACACCACCGGGCCCAATCCCGAGATCGCCAAGCGCCTCGCGCAGGAGCTGGTGGCGCGCGACAAGGTCGATTTCCTCGCGGGCTTCGGCTTCACGCCCGAGGCGCTCGCCGCCGCGCCCATCGCCACAGAATCGAAGACGCCGATGGTGGTGATGAACGCCGCCTCCTCCGTGGTCACTACCCGCTCGCCGTACATCGCGCGCTTCTCGATGGCGCTGCCGCAGGTCTCGGCGCCCATGGCCACCTGGGCAGCGAGGAACGGCATCAGGAAAGTCTACACGCTGGTCGCTGACTACGCGCCGGGCCTCGATTCGGAAAAGGCGTTCATCGCGGCGTTCACCGCGGCCGGCGGCACGGTGATCGACTCGGTGCGAGTGCCGCTGCGCAATCCCGATTTCGCGCCCTTCGTGCAACGCATCAAGGACGCCAGGCCCGAGGCCGTGTTCATGTTCGTGCCCGCGGGCGAACAGAGCATCGCGTTCATGAAGGCCTTCGAGGAGCGCGGTCTCGCGAAGGAGGGCATCAGGGTAATCGCCACCGGCGACCTCACCGACGACGACGTGCTGCAGTCCATGGGCGATCCGGTGCTGGGCGTGATCACCAGCCACCACTACTCGGCCGCGCACGATTCGCCGGAGAACAAGGCCTTCGTGAAGGCCTTCATGGAAGTGACGAAGGAGCTGAAGCGGCCCAACTTCATGGCGGTCGGCGGCTACGACGGCATGGCGGCGATTTTCGAGGTGGTGAAGAAGCTCGGCAATACCATCGACGGCGACAAGGCGATGGAGATCCTGAAGAACGTGAAGATGACGAGCCCGCGCGGCCCCATCGCCATCGACCCCGCCACCCGCGACATCGTGCAGACGGTGTACATCCGCCGCGTGCAGAAAATCGGCAACGATTACTATAATGTCGAGTTCGACAAGTTTCCCGATGTGAAGGACCCCGGCAAGTAACGCTTGAGAGAGGAAACCATAAGAATGAAGATCCAGAACCGCTTGCTTGCCCTCGCCGCGCTCCCCCTGGCCCTGGGAGCGTACGCCGCCGACGAACCCGCTTCGATCGTCGAGATGTACGGCACGGTATTCCCCTTCGTCGACAGCGCGGAGACCACCGGCGCCACTTCGCCGGCTCCGTCGAGCCGCCCGAGCCAGCTGCCCGCGTCGGCATATACGGGCGCGAACGATCTGAAGCGCACCCGCATCACGGTGGGCACCACCAGCTGGGGCTTCCGCGGCTACGAGAGCCTCGGCGGCGATCTCAAGCTCGTCTGGCAGCTCGAGAGCGGATTCCAGATCGACCAGAACACCGGCCCCGGGCTCGGCGCGCGCGATTCCAGGGTGGGTCTGCGCAACCGCTGGGGCGAGCTCTTCCTGGGGCAATGGGATACGCCCTACAAGTACATCTCGCTTCCCGTGAACCCGCTGCGAGCCGGCTATGTGTTCGACCGTACCGCGATTACCGGCAACCCCGGCTTCGGCGTGGGCAACACCACGACGCAATTCACGCGCGTCGGCGCCAAGCCCGACGCGTCGTTCGACCGCCGCCAGGGCAACTCGGTGCAGTACTGGTCGCCGAAAATGGGCGGGTTTTCGTTCCGGGTCGGCTACTCCGTGGATGAGGGCGCCGGCGCCATCGTCTCGGGCGGGCCCGTCATCAAGCCGACGGTGGCGTCCGTTGCCGGGCAGTACGACGTGGGGACCCAGAGCGCCGGAGCTCTGAGCGTGCGCTACGGCTACGAGCAGCACAGGGACTACTTCGGATTGACGCAACTCGGCGGTTCCGCCGCGGGCACCGCGGGCAACTCGTCGTCCAAGGACCGCGGCCACAAGTTCGTGGTCCTCTACCGCATCGGCAACACGCGCCTCACCGGCATGGTCGAGCGGCTCGAGTACAAGAACAGCGACAGCCTCGCGGGCGGCGTTAACTCGTATAAGCGCAACGCCTGGTACGCGGTGATCGAGCAGTTCTTCGCCAACAAGAGCAGCGTCTTCGCCTCCTACGGCAAGGCCGCCGACGGCTCGTGCGAGCGAGTGGGCGGCGCGTCATGCACCACCAGCGCGCTCGGCGCGAACTACTTCACGCTCGGCTACATCTACCGCTTCTCGAAGCGCACCGAGGTGATGGCAGCGTACTACCGGCTCACCAACAAGGAGAGCGGCCAGTACTCGCCGGGCCCTACGGTGAGCACCGCGGCGGTCGCGCCCGGCGCCGACACGAACGGCTTTGGCGTGGGCATCATCCACTTCTTCTGAGGCCCCGCTTCGTCGCGCTGAAAAAAACCCGGGCTCGCCCGGGTTTTTTCATTCCGAAGCGAGCGTTCCGTGGGCCTTCGCGGTGCGCGCCTGGAGATCGCGCAGCGTTTCCAGCTCCGCCGCGGTGGGCGCCCGCGTGTGGGCGAGTCCCGGCGCGATTTTCAAGTCCCAGCCGGTGGACGCCTTCGCCTGCTCGACCGTGATGCCGGGATGGATCGCGACGAGCGTGAGCTCGCGCGTGACGGGGTCCGGGGCGAGCACGCCGAGATCGGTGATGACGGCGGTGGGCCCCGCGCCACGCGCCCCGGACTTCGCTCGCGAGTCGCCGCCGTCGAGGTGGCCCACGGAGG
>JBDTXQ010000197.1:0-5631 GCA_040006115.1 Usitatibacter sp. | reverse complement strand
CGAAGACCGGTCGCACGCACCGCGAGGCGACCGAGCGCATGCGCGCGAGGACCTGGCGCTCGTGCGCGGCGAGCGCATCGCGCCCGCGCCGCGGCGCCGCGTCGTTCTCCTGCATCGTCGCGTCGGCCGCGTAGAACTGCTCGATGGCCTCGGCGTGCTCGTTCGACTCGACCTTGGCGATGAACCTCTCGAGCGTCTCCTGAGATGGCATCGCGCCCGCCGGACTAGAGAAGGTCGAGCATGTCGAGCTGCTGCAGCAGCGTCGCGCGGTCGTAGTAGTCGCGGTAGCGCACGATCTTGCCGCCCTCGACTTCCGCGACCGAGCGGCCGCGCCGCCGGAAGCTCTTGCCGTTGGCGGGCTTGCCGCGGAAGGGATTCCTGAACGTGCCCGTCGAATCCCATTCGATGACGACGCGCTCGCCAGATGCGATCACGCTCTTCACGTCGGCGCGCCAGTCGGGAAAGGCGGCCACGAACTCGCGAAGCCCGGCGACGATCGCCCCGGGACCGCGGTGCACGCTCTCAGTGGCGACGCTGTGCCATTCGCAATGCTCGGCGATGGCGCCCGCGGCCCTCGCGTAATCGCGGGCGTTGAGGGCGTCGAACATGCCTTCGACGATGTTTTCCGGCTGGAGCGTGCTCATGGGTCCGAAGCGTAGGCGCTCAGCATTGCAACGGCATCCGCGCCGCCCGTCAATACCCGCACGCGGGCGAAGCCGGCACGGATCAGCTGCTCCGCGAGGAGCGCCGCGCTCGCCTCGTTGGGGCAGGTGCAGAACGTGACGATGGTGCGCTCACGCGAATCCCGCGGCAGGACGTCCACCGCCGCGCGCTCCTCGAGGACGATCGAGCGCGGCAGCCGGCGCGGGTCCTCGGCGCGCGCAAGGGCCGAGCGGGCGTCGAGAATGACGAGGTGCGGATCCCCTTCGAGGAGCGGCACCATCTCGGCGGGCGAGATGCGCAGCAGCCGGTGCAGGCGGCGAAGGCGGCGGCGATGGAGGAACTTCGCGCCGATGTAGATCGCGAGTAGCGCGACGAGGATCGCCGCCGAGCCTCTGCCGATCCAGCCCATGGCGGCGAGGACTGCGGTGATCTCGCGGCTGAAGATCACGCCCGCGCCCACGTACGCGCCGCTCCACAGCAGGCACCCGAGCGCATCGAAGGCGAGGAAGCGCCTGTATCCGATGCCCATCGCGGCCGCCGTAGGCACCGACACCGCCGAGACGCCGGGGATGAACTTGGCGACCAGGAGCAGCGCGGCACCGTGGCGCGAGATGAGGTCGTCGGTCTTGCGTACGCAAGTGTCGGGCGAGAGCGAGAGGCGGCAGATGGTCGCGAGGAGGCGCCGGCCGAGGTGCCGCCCGACGACGAACCACACGTGGTCGGCAAGCAAGCCCGCCGCGAACGCCGCGAAGAGAACCAGCTCCGCGCGCATCGCTCCCTGCTCCGCCAACGCGCCCGCCACCACCAGGACCGGGGGCGCGGGCACTGGCAGGCCTCCCTGCTCGAGCAGCACCGCGGCGAACACCAGCACCACTCCCCATTGGGTCAGAAGCGCGATCAGGTCCATGGCACCAATCCGTGTAGACCCTAGTGTGACCGCCAAAGCGACGGTGCGCCAACGAACAGATGTGGGAGCCGATCCCGCGCAAGCTGCGAATTCCAGGCTTGAAAGCAATCCAATGCGCACGCTTGCCCGTCCCGCCCCGCATCATCACCGCTTCCTTGCGCGCGCCCCGCGCCGCTGCGCCCTCGAGGTCTCGCCGTCCGAGACCCCGCGTTGAGCCGCGACATCGACTTCCGGCCGCTGTCCCCGGGCGCGAGAGCGCAGTTCTTCCTGAACTCGCGCCGCACTCCCCTTGCGGCCGCGCTGGAGAAAGCTCGCGAGCGCTCCAACGTGAGAGCGTGGGAATCCGAGGGCGGCGCGCTCGCGAGACGGCCGCGCACGCCGCCCGCCTGATCGGGCCCGCACCCGGGGGGCGGGCTTCAGCGCGGCAGTTTCGCGTTCAATTCCCGCAAGCGCGTCTCGAGCGCGTCGATGCGATCGAGGAACGACAGCACGAGCGCGAGCGCCGGCGTATCGAGCTCGAGATCTCCCGATAGCCGCGCCGCGGCTCTCACGCTCGCGACGCAGCGCGCGTTGAACTCGCCCCCATCGGGATCCGCGGGCGCGAGCGCGCCGTATTCGACGAGCTCGCGCAGCACTTGCTCGGCGAGCCCCGAGCATTGCGCGAGCTCGAAGATGGTGACCCGCGCCTCCCGATGCAGCCACACCGCGTCGTCGTGGTCAGCCATGGCTTTTCTCCCTTGCGAAGTGGCCGCGCGGATCGAAATGCGATGCGGTGGCGAGCTGCTGGAAGATCTCCTTCTCGCGCTCGGTGAGAACGGTCGGGTTCACGATCTGCACGATCGCGTAGAGGTCGCCCTCGCCGCCGCCCGGCTTGGGCAGGCCCTTCCTGCCGAGGCGAAGCTTGCGGCCCGCGGACGTTCCCGGCGGGATTTTCAGGTTCACGGCGCCGTCTAGGGTCGGCACCTCCACGGTCGCGCCGAGCGCCGCTTCCCACGGCGCGAGCGGCAGGTCGAGGTACAGGTCGGGCCCGGTCGGTCGGAAGAGCGGGTGGGGGCGAAGCGCGATGTTGAGGTAGAGATCGCCGTCGCGCCCGCCGTTCACGCCCTTGCCGCCCTGCGCGCGCAGGCGCAGCCGCTGCCCGTCGGTGGCGCCCTTCGGGATGCGCGCCTTGACGGTCTTCGGGACGTGCCGCGCGTATCCCCCGGCGTCGTACTCGGGAACGTTCAGGTTCAGGTCTACCTGCGTGCCGTTGAGCGCGTCCTCGAGCGAGAGCTGCACGGCGACTTCATAGTCCTCGCCTGGTACCTGTGTGTTGGCGCGAGCGCCGCCGCGCCCGCCGCGCAGGCTCGCGAACAGCTCGGACAGGTCGAGGCCCTCGAAGGCGGAGTACTCGCCGGTGCGACCGCCGCGAAACTCCTTCTCCCAATCCGGCGGCGGACGGAAGTCCTGGCCGGGCTGGTATCCGGCGCCGAGCCGGTCGTAGGCCTTGCGCTTCTCGGGGTCCTTGAGGGTCTGGTAGGCCTCGGCGATGCCCTTGAACTTCTCCTCGGCACCCTTCTCCTTGGACACGTCGGGATGGTGCTTCTGCGCGAGCTTGCGGTACGCCTTCTTGATGTCGGCGGCACTTGCGTCGCGCGTGACGCCGAGGGCGGCGTAGTAGTCCTTGTACTTCATCGCCCCGAGCCTCCTATGCCGAGCTGGTTGTGGATGTCGGTGGCGGCGATCGCGGCATGTCCCGTCGCCACGCTGATCTGGTTCAGCGCGCTCACCACGTCGCCCGCCGCGTACAGGCCCGCGACCGAGGTGCGCAAATGGTCGTCGACCAAGAGCTCGCCGGTGTCCGAGACGCGCGCGCCTAGGCGCACCGCGAGCTCGGCACGCGCGACGCACCCGAGGCACACGTAGATGGTATCGAAGATCCGCTCTTCGCCGCTTTCGAGGCAGGCGCCCGCGCGGCCGCCGGGCGCGAGGAAGATCTCGCGCACGGGCTCGTTCAAGAGCTCGACCGCGGCGGCGTCGAGGTCGCGGCGCTGCGCGGGGTCGAGCGCGACATCGCCGCGCGTGGGCAGCAGCGTAACCTCCCCGGAGTAGGTGCGCATGAAGAGCGCGTGGCCGACGCTTTCCGATGCCGGGCCGTAAACCGCGATCCTGCGCCCGACAAGCTCGAAGGCATCGCAGATCGGGCAGAGGCGGATCGCGCCGGTGGCGATGGCTTCGCGCAGGCCACGCATCGGCGGCTGCTCGTCGACGATGCCGGTGGCGAGGAGCACCTTGCGAGCACGGACCTTCTCGCCGGCAACGGTCGCGAGGAAACCGCCTCGGTCGTGATCGAGCGAGTCGACGAGCCCTCGCGTGACCGTCACCCCATGGCTTTCGGCCTGCGCACGCAGCCGCTCGAGAAGCCCGTTGCCGGAGATGCCCTCCGGGAAGCCCGGGTAGTTGCGCGACATCGGGATGTACGAAGCGCGGCTCGTTCCGCTGTCCACCACCGCGATGCGGCGCCGGAAGCGCGCGAGATAGATGGCGGCCGTGAGGCCCGCCGGCCCGGCGCCGATGATAAGGCAGTCCACCTCGCGGTCCATCCTGGATCCTCGCTTGCCGTGCCTGAGACTCAGAGGATCATCGTCGCGGGCATCCGTTCCCTAGGGCACGGCCTTGGCGGGCTCGGCCCCGGCCGAAGGCTCCGCCGCGGCCGCCGCCACCAGCGGCTGGAACGCCGGGTCGCCCATCTGCCAGAGCAGGAAGGAGTAGATATCGGCGAGCTCCTCGTCGCGCTGCGCGCGCGTGCTGCCGCGCCCGTGGCCGGCCTCGTAGTCGACGCGCAACAGCACCGGCTTGCCGCTCGTGGTGGCCTTCTGCAGGCGCGCGGCCATCTTGCCGGGCTGCCAGGCCTCCACGCGCGGATCGTTGATGCCCGCGGTGAGGAGCACCGCCGGGTATGCGGTGCCGTCCTTCACCTGGTGATAGGCCGACATCACGCGTAGGGCCTCGAGGCCCTGGGCGGTGGCGGCGCTGCCGAACTCGGGCACGTTGGCGGGCCCGCTCGCCATCGCTTCGAAGCGCACCATGTCCATCACCGGCACGCGCGCGACCACCGCGGCGTAGAGGTCGGGACGCCGGACCAGCGCGCCGCCGGCCGGGATGCCACCCGCGCTGGTGCCGAGGATCGCGAGGCGCTTCGGGTTTGTGAAGCCGTAGCTCACCAGGAATTCCGACACGCTGATGAAATCGAGGATGGTGTTGATCTTTGAGCCGCGCCGCCCCGCCTCGTGCCAGGGCTCGCCGAATTCCCCGCCGCCGCGCACGTGCGCGACCGCGAAGATTCCGCCGCGCTCGAGCCACGCGAGGCGGGTGGCCTCGAAGGCGGGCGAAAGCGTGATGCCGTAGCTGCCGTAGCCGGTGAGGAGCGTTGGATTGCCGCCGGTGAGGGTGGTGCTCTTGCGGTAGATGAGCGTCACCGGGATCTTGGTGCCGTCGTGCGCAGGCGCATAGAGGCGCACCTCGTCCATGGCGGAGAAGTCCACGCCCTGCGCTGGCGCAAGCCGCGTATTGCTCAGGTTGCCCTTGGCGTCGACCTGCAGCACCGCGGGCGGTTCGATCCACCCCTCCAACCGCAGCAGCGCGCCATCCGCGCGAGGGTGCGCCACCACCTGCGCGATCGCGTAGTCGAACGGGGTGCGGACGTACTCGGGAGCCTTGGCGCCGAGGAGCCCGAGCGGCGCTCGCTCCAGCCGGTCGACGCCCGCGACCATCGTGCGCAGGTAGAGCGCGTCGCGTGCGAGCGCCATGCCCTTGATCACGGTGTCGCCCTGCGGCACCACGACCTTCGCGCCCGCCAGGTCGCGCGCATTGCCCTTCACGCGCAGCACGCGGTAGCGCGGGGCGCCATGGTGAGAGAGGAGGTAGAGGTCGTCCTTCCACCCCTCGACGGCGGTGACCTCGTCCTCGTGGCCCACGAGCTTGTGCCAGCGCGGCTTGCCCGCCGCGAGCTCGTGCGCCTCGGTGGCATGCACCGCGATCTCGTTCCTCACCCCGTCGCGCGCGATGGCGTAGGCGTAGCG
>JBDTXQ010000196.1:0-5632 GCA_040006115.1 Usitatibacter sp. | reverse complement strand
CGAGGAAGAAGACGGACGCGACGAACACCACCAGCGAAATGACGTTGAACACCAACGCATGGCGCATGAAGGGGATGGTGCGGCGGATGCGGAAGAATTCCATGGCTATGCCGCAGCCTTTCTATGCCAGTTGGTGTTGCCGATCGCGAGCGAGGCGACCTTCTTGCGCCCGCCGTAGATGAGGTTCACGATGCCGCGCGAAACGACCACCGCGCTGAAGATCGAGGTGAGGATGCCCAGGCAGTGCACCACCGCGAAGCCGCGGATGGGGCCCGAGCCGAAGGTGAGGAGCGCGAGGCCCGCGATGAGCGTGGTCACGTTCGAGTCGAGAATCGTCCCGAAGGCGCGCTCGTAGCCCGCCTGGATGGCCATCTGCGGCGTCATCCCCGAGCGAAGCTCTTCGCGCACGCGCTCGTTGATGAGCACGTTGGCATCGATCGCCATGCCGAGCGTGAGCGCGATCGCGGCGATGCCCGGGAGCGTGAGCGTCGCCTGCATGAGGGAGAGGATCCCCACGAGGAACAGCAGGTTGCAAGCGAGCGCGAGCACCGAGATCAGTCCGAACACCGAGTAGTACAGGATCATGAAGATCGCGATGGCGGCGAAGCCACCGAGCACGGCGCGGTAGCCTTTCTGGATATTCTCGGCGCCGAGGCTGGGGCCGATGGTGCGCTCCTCGATGATGTCCATGGGCGCGGCGAGCGCCCCCGCGCGCAGCAGCAGGGCGAGGTTCTTGGCTTCCGTCGCATCGGGCATGCCCGAAATCTGGAAGCGGTCGCCGAACTCCTCCTGGATCACCGGCCAGATGAGCACCTGCGTCTGGTTGCGCTCCACCAGCATCATCGCCATGCGCTTCTTCACGTTCTCGCGCGTGGTTTGGCGCATGATGCGCCCGCCGGTATCGTCCAACCGTAGCTGGACGATGGCGCCGCTGTGCTGCTGGTCGAACCCAGGCTGCGCGTCCTTGATGCGGTCGCCGGTGACGATCACCGATTTCTTGACCAATACGGGAACGCCGTCCAGGTCGAGGAACTTGTCGGTGCCAAACGGGGCCGGCTGGTCCTTGTACTGGAAGAACGCATCCTTGCCCGGACCCGCCGCGTGTTCCTCGGATACGAGGCGCACTTCGAGCGTTGCTGTGCGGCCGAGGATCTCTTTGGCGCGGCCGGGATCCTGCACGCCGGCCAACTGAACGACGATGCGGTCGGGGCCCTGCTGCTGCACGATCGGCTCGGCGACGCCGAGCTCGTTCACGCGGTTACGCAGCGTCTGGATGTTCTGCTGGAGCGCGAGGTCCTGCTCGCGCTTCACCACCTCGGGCTTGATGTTCGCGACGAGCGCCGATTCGCCGCCCGAATCCTGCTCGCGGATGGCGAGGTCGGTGAGGTCGGCCATCGCCTTCAAGGCGGCGACGCGCTGCTCGGGCTCGCGGAAGCGCACCGTGATGCGATCGCCGTCGCGCGTGAGGCCCGAGTAATAGATCTTCTTCTCGCGCAGCAGCCCGCGCACGTCGCCCACGTAGCGCTCGACCGACTTGTTGGCCGCGGCCTTCATGTCCACCTGCAGGAGGAAATGCACGCCCCCGCGCAGGTCGAGGCCGAGGTACATGGGCTTGGAGCCGAGCGCTTGCAGCCAATGGGGGGAATTCGGGACCAGCGTCAACGCGACCACGTAGCCCGGGCCGACCTTCGCCTGGATCGCGTCGCGCGCCTTCAGCTGCGCGTCGCCGTCGGCAAAGCGGAAGCGCAGGAACGCTTCCTCTTGGTCGACGCTCGCGACCGCGACTGCGCCCGCCTTCAACGCTTCCTCGAGGTTGGTGCGCAGTGCCGTGTCGATCTTGAAGGTCGCGCGCGCCGGCGAGACCTGGACCGCGGGGACCTCGCCGAAAAGATTGGGCACCGCGTAGATGACGCTCACCGCGATCGCGATGGCGATGAGGATGTACTTCCAGGCGGGGTATCTGTTCATGCGGTTACTGCGAGTCCTTGACGGTGCCCTTGGGCAGGAGGGTCGTCACCGCGCCGCGCTGCACCTGGATCGTCACATTGGGAGCCACTTCGAGGCTCACGTAGTTGTCGGTGATCTTCGCGATCTTGCCGAGAATGCCAACGGCGACCACCTCGTCGCCCTTCTGCAGCGCTTCCAGCATCGTCTTGTGCTCTTTCGCCTTCTTCATCTGCGGTCGGATCATGATGAAGTACATCACGACGAACATGAGGATGATGGGCAAGAGGCCCATCAGCGTGTCGCCTTGCGGGCTGGCGCCCGCAGCCTGGGCGAAAGCGGTTCCGATCATTGCGGGGTTCTCCGGGGGGAAAGGCTTGATCCGCCAATGGAATTGCCTGGGATCCAGGCGAAATTCCCTGCGACTGAAGCCCGATATTTTAGCATGGCCGACCCTCCCATTCCCAGCGCAAATCAGGGCCGGGGCGGGTTTGCAACCCCCCGCGCTCAGCTTTCCGCGCTCTCCAGCGAGCGTTCCGCGTGGAAGCGCGCGCGCCAGGCGGAAAATCCCCCCGATTCGATCGCGCCACGAATGCCGCGCATGAGGTCGAGGTAATAGTGGAGGTTGTGGATCGTGTTCAGCCGCGCGCCGAGGATCTCGCTGGTTCGGTGCAGGTGGTGCAGGTACGCACGCGTGAAGTTGCGGCAGGTGTAGCACGCGCATTGCGCATCGAGGGGTGCGAGGTCCTCGCGATGTTTGGCGTTCTTGATCTTCACGTCGCCCCTGCGCGTGAAAAGCCAGCCGTTCCTCGCATTGCGCGTGGGCAGGACGCAATCGAACATGTCGATGCCGTGCAACACGGCGTCAACGATGTCCTCGGGGGTTCCGACCCCCATGAGGTAGCGCGGCGAGTCCTTCGGAAGGCGCGGCGCGCAGTGCGCGACGATGCGCGCCATGTCCTCCTTCGGCTCGCCCACCGAGACGCCGCCGATCGCGTAGCCGTCGAAGCCGATCGCGGTGAGCGCTTCGAGCGACGCGTCGCGAAGATCCTCGTACATCCCCCCCTGCACGATCCCGAAGAGCGCGTTGGCGTTCGCCTGGTGGGCGCGCCTCGAACGCTCGGCCCATCGCACCGAGAGCTGCATCGACTGCGCGGCGGCCTCGCGCGTGGCGGGATACCCGGTGCACTCGTCGAACACCATCACGATGTCGGAGTCGAGCGCGCGCTGGATGCGCATCGACTCCTCGGGCGTGAGGAAAAGCTTGTCGCCGTTGATGGGCGACTGGAACGCCACGCCCTCCTCCGAGATCTTGCGCAGCTCGCCCAGGCTGAATACCTGGAACCCCCCCGAGTCGGTAAGGATGGGCTTGTCCCATCCCATGAAGCGGTGCAGCCCGCCGTGTTTCTCGATCACCGCGAGCCCCGGGCGCAGCCACAGGTGGAACGTATTGCCCAGGACGATCTCGGCGCCCACCTCGGCGAGCTCCCGCGGGCTCATCGCCTTCACGGTGCCGTAAGTGCCGACGGGCATGAAGGCGGGCGTCTGCAGCGCGCCGTGCGCGAGCGTGAGCTCGCCGCGCCTCGCGTCCCCCTGCGTCGAATGCAGCGCGAACTTCAACGCCAGTGCGGGGGAAACGTCTTGTCGAAGAAGGGCAGCGCCTCGATGCGCTTCTTGTACTCGGCCATGGGCGCGGGCATGAGCTCGTCCACCTTCGTCTCGGGCTTCCTCACGCCGATGCGCCAGACGTAGCCCAGGTAGGGATAGAGCACGAAGTCGGCGGCGCAGGGCGTGTCGCCGGCGAGGAACTTGCCCTTCAGCTCCTTGGCGAAGTAAGCGAGCTCCTCGCCCAGGCGCTTGCGGCCTTCCTCGACCCGCTTCATGTCGGGCGCCGCGTCGCCCTTGAAGAAGAGCTCGCCGGTGATGGCGTCGATGCCTTCGGCGCCGAGGTATCCCTCGATCTCGTGGATCAGCCGGCGCACGCGCGCGCGCGCCTTCACGTCGCCGGGATAAAGCTTCGAACCCGAGGTAAAGCGCTCGTCGAGGTATTCGAGGATCGCGAGCGACTCCCAAAGCGGGTAACCATCGTCCACGATGGTGGGCACCGTGTGGCGCGCGTTCAACGCGACGAACTCGGGCCTGGTAGTGTCCTTGTCCGAGAAGGAGAGCACCTTGAGGTTGTACGGAATGCCCTTGTGCTCGAGCGCGAGCCACACGCGCCAGGAGAAGGGGGAGCCGTGTCCGTGGTAGAAATCGAGAGCCATTTCGTTCCTCTTTCGTTTCAGTGGAGGGTAAAGCCTTCGAGCGGCACCGCGGGCTCGCGGCCCGCGGCGAGATCGGCGAGGATGCGCCCCGTCGCGAGCGCGAGCGTGAAGCCGAGCGCGCCGTGTCCCACGTTCAGCCAAAGGTTCGAGTGCGGCGTGGCGCCGACCAACGGCGTGCCCTTCGGCGTCGCGGGGCGCATGCCGCACCAGGGCCGCAGCTCGGTGAAGTCGGAGGCGCGAGGGAACGCCGCCCTCACCTCGCTCACGAGCTGGTCCACCCGTTCGACGTCGATCACCGCCCGCCTTCCCGAAAGGTCCGCCATGCCCGCGACGCGCAGCTCGTCACCGAGGCGAGCGTAGACCACTTTCCGCTTGAAGTCGGTGACGCTGATCTTGGGCGCGCCACGATCATCGAGGACCGGAAGCGTGAGGCTGTAGCCCTTCAGCGGATACACGGGGATGCGGATACCGAGCGGCCTGGTGAGGTACGGCGCGTTGGTGCCGAGCGCGAGGATGTAGGCGTCGGCCTCGAACACGCCCTGGTTGGTCTCGACGCCCATGAGTCGCCCGCGCCACGGCAACAGGCGCTCGACCTCGACCCCGAAGCGGAAGGTCACCGGGTTGGGCCCGCCAGTCATGAGGCGTGTGAGCTCGCTGCAGAACTTGTAGCAGTCGCCAGCGTCTTCGCTCGGCGTGTAGATTGCGCCCACCACGCGCGCCGCCATCGATTCGAGCGCGGGCTCGATCTCGACGCATTGCACCGGGTCAAGGACCTGCTGCTCGGCGCCCAGCGTGCGCTGGAAGTCCATGAGGCGCTTCGCGGACTCGAACGAGCCCAGGTCGGTATGCACCACGAGCTTGCCATTCTGCACGTAGTCGAAGTCGAGGTCGTGGGCCTCCACCAGCTGGTGCATGAGGTCGCGGCTGTAGAACGAGAGGCGCAGCAGCCGCTCGGTGGTGACGTCCGCGGTGCGGCCGTTGCATGCCGCGAGGAATTCGAGGCACCAGCGCCACTGGTCCGGATCGAGCTCGGGACGGAAGCGCAACGGCGAGTCGCGCCGCAGCAGCCACGGCGGGATCTTCGGGATGACCGAGGGGCTCGCGAGCGGAGCCACGTAGCTGTACGAGAGCTGCCCGCCGTTCGCGAAGCTGGTCTCGAGCGCGACGCCGGCATTGCGCTCGAGCACCGTGACCTCGTGTCCGTCGCGCCAGAAGTACCAAGCGCTCGCCACGCCGGCCACGCCGGCTCCTAGGATCAATACTTTCATGGGAGGCGAGATTATGCCGCGCCGTTGAAAAAAAAGGGCCGCGCGAGGCGGCCCTTCCTAGAAGCGTCGAAGATCAGAGCAGCGGCACGATGAGCAGCGCCACGATGTTGATGATCTTGATCAGCGGGTTCACCGCGGGACCGGCGGTGTCCTTGT
>JBDTXQ010000195.1:0-5638 GCA_040006115.1 Usitatibacter sp. | reverse complement strand
CCCTCGGGCACAATTCCCTTACGCCGCATACTACCCTCGGATTCAAGCAGTCCCAACACGCCGGCACGTTATGAACCTCGTCACATGGCTCGCCCGCGCCGCCCGCGCCGATCCCGGCGGCGCGGCGCTGCTCGCGGGCGAGCGCCGCTGGGCGACCTACGGGGAGCTCGCGACACGGGCGGCGCGCCTCGCGGGCGGCATGCGCGGGCGCCTCGGGCTTGCCCCCGGCGATCGCATCGCCATCGTCATGAGGAATTCGCCCGAGTATCTCGCCGCGATGTACGCGACCTGGTGGGCCGGGCTCATCGCCGTGCCGGTGAACGCGAAGCTGCACGCGAAGGAGGTGGATCACATCGTGGCCGATTGCGGCGCGCGCTGGGTGATCCGCTGCGCCGGCGATCTCGCCGAGGCCGCGGGCGGCGCCGCGATCGCGATCGAGCCGCGCGCCGCGGCGGACCTCGCCTGGCTCTTCTATACCAGCGGCACCACCGGCCGGCCGAAGGGCGCGATGCTCTCGCACCGCAACCTCGCGCAGATGACCTTCAGCTACTTCGCCGATGTGGACCGGGTCCATCGCGACGGCCGACTCCTGCACGCGGCGCCGCTCTCGCATGGGTCGGGGCTCTACAACTTCACGCACCTCGTCCATGGCGCGGCGCAGGTGGTGCCGGAGTCGGGCGGATTCGACGCCTCCGAGGTCCTCGATCTCCTCGCCACGCACGACAAGGTGTCGTTGTTCGCCGCGCCCACGATCGTGAACCGCCTCACCGAGTCGGCTCGCGGCGCGACGCCTCCCGCGGGACTGCAGACGATCGTCTACGGCGGCGGTCCGATGTACCTCGCCGACCTGCGCTCAGCCATGGCCGTCTTCGGCGACCGGTTCGCGCAGATCTACGGCCAGGGCGAAAGTCCCATGACCATCACCGCCCTCGCGAAGTCCCATCACGCCGACCGCGGCCACCCGCGCTACGTCGAGCGCCTCATGTCGGTGGGGCTTCCCCACAGCGTGGTCGAGGTCTCGATCCGCGGCTCCGAGGGCGGCGAGCTCGAAGCCGGCGAGGTCGGCGAGATCTGCGTGCGCGGCGACGTCGTGATGTCGGGCTACTGGGGCGATCCCGAAGGCACCGCCGCGGCGCTTCGCGAAGGCTGGCTGTGGACCGGCGACCTGGGCTCGTTCGACGACGACGGCTTCCTCACGTTGAAGGACCGCAGCAAGGACCTCATCGTGAGCGGCGGGTCGAACGTCTATCCGCGCGAGGTCGAGGAGGTTCTGCTCGCGCACCCCGCGATCGCGGAGGCGAGCGTCGTCGGCCGCCCCGACCGCGAGTGGGGCGAGGTGGTGGTGGCCTTCGTGGTGGCGCGCGGCGCTCCGCCGTCGACGGTGGAGCTCGACCGGCTTTGCCTCGAGCACATCGCGCGCTTCAAGCGGCCCAGGGAATATCGCTTCGTCGACCGCCTGCCGAAGAACAACTATGGCAAGGTGGTGAAAACCGAACTGCGGGCCGCCCTCGACCATGACTGACCTCCTTCCCGGATTCCGCCGCGAGCTGGTGCGCGCCAACGGCATCGACATCAACGCGGCCGTGGGCCCGCGCAACGACGGGCCCGCGCTCCTGCTGCTGCACGGCTACCCGCAGACGCACGCGATCTGGCACAAGGTGGCGCCGCGGCTCTCGCAGCGCTTCAACGTGGTCGCCACCGACCTGCGCGGCTACGGCGACTCCGCGAAGCCGCCCTCCAGCCCGACCCACGAGGCGTACTCGAAGCGCGAGATGGCGCGCGACCAGGCCGAGGCGATGGCCGCCCTGGGGCACGAGCGCTTTTTCCTTTGCGGCCACGACCGCGGCGCGCGCGTCGCGCACCGGCTCGCGGTGGACCATGCCGCGCGGGTGATCCGGCTCGCGGTGCTCGACATCGCGCCCACCCTCGCCATGTACGAGCAGACCACCGAAGCCTTCGCGCGCGCCTACTGGCACTGGTTCTTCCTGATCCTGCCGGCGCACGTCCCCGAGCGCATGATCGCCTCCGACGCGAAGCTCTTCCTGCGCAGCAAGATGGCCGACAGCATCGCGGCGAACGTCTTCGCGCCCGAGGCCTACGCCGAGTACGAGCGCTGCTTCACCTCCGGCGCTATCCACGCGAGCTGCGAGGACTATCGCGCGGCGGCGGGGATCGACCTCGTGCACGACCGCGCCGACCGCGACGCCGGACGCCGCGTGACCTGTCCCCTCCTCGCGCTGTGGGGCGAGCGTGGCATCATCGGGCGTTGCTTTGCGCCGCTCGACGAATGGCGCCGCGTAGCCGACGACGTGCGCGGCCAGGGCGTGCCGAGCGGGCACTACATTCCGGAGGAGGCGCCGGACATCCTCGCCACCGAGCTCGAGGCGTTTTTCGCAGGGAAGGAGAAGAAGTGAAGGGTTATCGGATCGCGGTCGTCGCGGGCGACGGTATCGGCAAGGAAGTGGTCCCCGAGGGCCAGCGCGTGCTCGAAGCCGCCGGACGCAAGTTCGGCTTCTCGCTTGCGTGGGACGAGAAACCGTGGAGCTGCGAGTACTACGCGAAGCACGGCGAGATGATGCCCAAGGACGGGCTCGACCAGATCCGCAAGCACGACTCGATATTCCTCGGCGCCGTGGGTTTTCCCGGCGTGCCCGACCACGTTTCGCTGTGGGGGCTCCTCATCCCGATCCGCCGCGGCTTCCACCAGTACGTGAACCTGCGCCCGGTGCGCCTAATGCCCGGCGTGCCCAGCCCACTCGCCGGGAGGAAGCCCGGCGACATCGACTTCTGGGTGGTGCGGGAGAACAACGAGGGCGAATACTCCTCGGTGGGCGGGCGCATGTACAGCGGCACCCCGGAGGAGTTCGCGACCCAGCTTTCGATTTTTTCGCGCAAGGGCACCGACCGCATCATGAAGTTCGCCTTCGAGCTCGCGCGCACCCGCAAGAAGAAGCACGTGACCTCGGCCACCAAGTCGAACGGCATCGCCATCACCATGCCTTTCTGGGACGAGCGTTTCAAGGAGATGAGCGCCAAATATCCCGACGTGAAGACCTCGCAGTACCACATCGACATCCTCACCGCGCACTTCGTGCAGCACCCCGACTGGTTCGACGTGGTGGTCGGCTCGAACCTCTTCGGCGACATCCTCTCGGACCTCGGGCCCGCGTGCACCGGCACGATCGGCATCGCGCCGTCGGCGAACATGAATCCCGAGCGCGAATATCCGTCGTGCTTCGAGCCGGTGCACGGCAGCGCCCCGGACATCTACGGCAAGGGGATCGCCAACCCGATCGGCCAGATCTGGTCGGGCGCGATGATGATGGGGCACCTGGGGCATCGCGATGCCGAGGATGCGATCGTCGCCGCCATCGAGCGCGTGCTGAAGGAAGGTCCCCGGACGCGCGACATGGGCGGCACCGCGAACACGGTGGATGTCGGCAAGGCGATCGCCCAAGCGTTGTAAAGTGTGGCTGGCGGATGCGCAAGGCTTTGGAACGCAGATGAACGCAGATGAACGCAGATGTAGCGCAGAGATACGTACCCCCTGAGGAGAGAGCTCGATGAAGAGGCGTGATTTTCTAGCGGTGAGTGGCGCCATGGCCGCGTCGATGGCCCTGCCGGCGCGGGCGGCGTATCCCGAGAAACCGGTGCACTACATCCTCGCCTTCGCGCCCGGGGGCGAGTCGGACATCGCGGCGCGATTGCAGCAGCTGGTGTGGCGCAAGAAGTGGCAGCAGGAGCTCGTGGTGGAATCGAAGCCCGGCGCGGGCGGCGCGCTGGCGTGGTCGCAGCTGAACAACTTCCCCGGCGACGGCTACACCATCATGGGGACCAACCTGCCCCACCTCGTGCTGCAGCCGCTTGAGGGCAACGTGCAATACCAGACCGACGACATCACCAACGTCTATTTCTTCAACTACACGCCCGACGCGATCGTGGTGCGCACGGAGTCGCCGTACAAGACCTACCAGGACTTCATCGCCGCGGCGAAGGCGAAGCCCGGCACGCTCAACCTCGCGGGCTCGGGGACCAACTCCGCCAACCACGCGGCGCACGAGAGGCTGAACAACGCCGCGGGCATCAAGACGACCTACGTCGCGTTCAAGGGCACGGGCGACCTTCTCTCGTCGCTGCTCGGCGGCCACGTGGACGGCGCGATGTCGTACTCTTCGCTCGCCGTGGCGCAGAAGGGCAAGACGCGCCTCCTCGCCGTCGCGACTCCGAAGCGCCTTTCTTATTTCCCCGACACGCCGACCTTCCGCGAGCTCGGCATCGACTGGGTCGACGGCGGCTACCGCGGCGCGGGCGTGCCGAAGTCGACCCCCGAGGACATGAGGAAGCGCATATCCGACATGTTCGCCGAGATCAACCGCGATCCGGATTTTCGCCGCTCGATGACCGAGCAGGGCCTGGAGATCGTCGACGTGAGCTACGAAAAGATGCCGGCGTTCATCGAGGAGCGAAAAAAGGCGTACCTTTCCGTGGCGAAGCTGATGGGCCTGGCGAAGTAGATGCTGCAGCGCATCATGGCAGCGTGCGGGGCTTGCTGACATAATCGGCCGCACTTCCGGAATCTCACTCAGCGAAAAAGAAATCGAAATGAAAATCGGCCACCAAAAGGATTTCTGGGGCGGCACGCTGTTCGCCGTCCTCGGATTGGCGTTCGCGGTCATCGGGCGAGGGATTCCCGGGCTGTCGTTCATGCCCGGGTATTCCATGGGCACCCCGGCGCGCATGGGGCCCGGTTTCTTTCCCTTCTATCTCGGCGTGATCCTCTTCGTGCTCGGCCTCATCATCGCGGTGGCTGGCGTGCGGTCGAAGGAGCCGGAGGGCGACGTCGAGAAGTTCCACTGGGCCCCGATCTTGTACGTGCTCGGCGCCGTGGTCATGTTCGGCCTTCTCCTCAAGTCGGTCGGCATGCTGCTCGCCGGAATGGTCCTCGTCGTCGTCGCCGGCAAGGGCAGCCACGACTTCCAGCTGAAGAGGACGGTGATCCTGGGGTTGATCCTCACGGTTTTCTGCGCGTTCGTGTTCGTGGGAGGCCTCAAGCTGCCGATCCCACTGTGCCCGGACATCGAATCGCTGCAATCGTCGGTCGGCTTCTGCCGCGCCTAAGGGGGCCTCGTGGAACTATTCAACAACCTGATGTTGGGTTTCAGCGTCGCGCTCCACTGGAACAACATCCTTTACTGCCTGGTCGGCTGCCTTCTCGGCACGCTGATCGGCGTCCTTCCCGGCATCGGGCCGATCGCGACCATTTCCATGCTCCTGCCCGCCACCTTCGTGCTGCCCCCGGTCTCGGCGCTCATCATGCTGGCGGGGATCTACTACGGCGCGCAGTACGGCGGGTCGACCACCGCGATCCTGGTGAACCTCCCCGGGGAGGTGTCCTCCGTGGTCACCTGCCTGGACGGCTACCAGATGGCGCGCAAGGGCCAGGCGGGCAAGGCGCTCGGCATCGCGGCGCTGGGCTCGTTCTTCGCGGGCACCGTCGCGACCTTCCTCATCGCCGGCTTCGCGCCGCCGCTCGCCGAGCTCGCGTTGAAGTTCGGGCCCGCCGATTACTTCTCGTTGATGGTCCTGGGCCTCATCGCCGCGGTGGTGCTCGCGCACGGCTCGATCATCAAGGCGATCG
>JBDTXQ010000194.1:0-5644 GCA_040006115.1 Usitatibacter sp. | reverse complement strand
TCCCGGCATGGGCAACCAGGTGCTCATCATCTGCTTCGTGGTGGTGGTGATCGGCGGCATCGGCTCGGTGCGCGGCGCGCTCGCCGCGGCGCTCCTCGTCGGCATCGTCGACACGTTCGGCAAGGTGCTCTTTGCGCAGGCGGCGGGCGTGCTGGTCTACGTGCTGATGGCCCTCGTGCTGCTGTGGAAGCCCGACGGGCTCTTCAAGGCGACGTGAGCGCCCCCGCCCGCACGCGCGCGGCGTGGGTCGCCGTGGGCGCTGTCGCCCTGGCGCTCTTCCCGCTCGTCGGGGGCAAGTTCGGGGTCGACCTCGTCACCAAGATGATGGTGTTCGCGATCTTCGCGCTTTCGCTGGAGCTGCTGGTCGGGCAGGTGGGCCTGGTGTGCTTCGGGCAGGCGGCGTTCTTCGGCATCGCGGCGTACGCGACGGTGCGCCTCACGCCGCAGTCGGCGCCAGCGTCGATCGGCTGGCTCCTCCCGGCCGCGGTCGCCGCGAGCGGCGCCTATGCGCTCTTCATGGGCTCGCTCTCGATTCGAACGCGCGGCGTGTATTTCATCATGGTCACGCTCGCCTTCTCGCAGATGGCGTACTACGTGGCCCACGACACGCCGCTGGGCGGCGGCACCGACGGGATCTATCTCTCGCTGGTGCCGACCTTCGCGATCGCGGGCTTCGAGGTCGTGGACCTTTCCAAGGCACGGCCCTTCTACTACTTCGCCCTCTTCATGCTCGCGGCGGTGTTCGCCGCGCTCGCGCTGCTGCTGCGCTCGCGTTTCGGGCGCGCGCTCGCCGGGATCCGCGTGAACGAGCAGCGCATGCGCGCCGCGGGCTTCTCGACCTATCCGTACAAGCTCGCCGCGTTCGTGATCTCCGGGATGGTCGCGGGCGTGGCCGGATTTCTCTTCGCGGTGAAGGACGGCTTCGTGAATCCCGAGCTCATGAGCTGGAACGTGTCGGGCACGGTGCTGATGATGATCATCCTCGGCGGGCTCGGGAGCCTGCACGGCGCGGTGCTCGGCGCCTTCGCGTTCTCGCTCCTGCAGGAGCTCTTCAAGTCGCAGGCGATCTTCGGCGATTTCGCCAAGCATTGGCACCTGGGCGTGGGCGCCACCATCATCCTCGCCGTTGCCCTGCTGCCGCGCGGCTTGGCCGGGAGAAGCGAATGAATGAGGTGGTGCTGCGCGGGCGGCAGATCACGCGCCGCTGGGGCGGCGTGGTGGCGGTGAACGGCGTGTCCTTGGACCTCGTGCGCGGCGAGGTGCACGCGGTGATCGGCACCAACGGCGCGGGCAAGTCCACCCTCATCAACGTGCTCTCGGGAGAGATAGCGGCCTCGTCGGGCACGGTCGAGCTCCTGGGCGCGGACGTTACGCGCTGGGCGCAGCCGAGGCGCGCGCGCGCCGGGCTCGGGCGCAGCTACCAGCGCAACACCGTGTTCGAGCCCTTCACCGTGCGCGAGAACTGCCGCCTCGCGGCCCAGGCGCGCCACCAGAAGCCGTGGCGCTGGTGGTCGGCCGCTTCGCGCTGCGGCGCGAGCAACGTGGCGGGCCTCGCGGCAGCCTCGAGCGCCGGACTGGAAGGCGTGCTCGACCGCGAGGCCGGGCTCCTTTCGCACGGGGAAAAGCGCCAGCTCGAGATCGCGATGTGCCTCGCCACCGAGCCGCAGGTGCTGCTGCTGGACGAGCCCCTTGCCGGCATGGGCCCGGAGGAGACCGAGCGCATGCTGGCTCTCCTCGACGGGCTTCGCAACGGTCACGGGATCCTGCTGGTCGAGCACGACATGGACGCCGTCTTCCGCATCGCCGATCGCATCACGGTGCTGGTGGACGGCGCGGTGATCGCCTCCGACGTTCCCGCGGCGGTGCGCGCCAACCGCGAGGTTCAGACCGCGTACCTGGGAGGCGCCACGTGAGCGCGGTGGCGGCGCCCTTCCTCGACGCGCGCGGCATTCATGCTTGGTACGGCTCGAGCCACGTCCTGCACGGCGTGGACCTCGCGGTGGCGCGCGGCGAGACCGTCGGGCTGCTGGGCCGCAACGGCATGGGCAAGTCCACTCTCATCCGTGCGATCCTGGGCCACGTGCGCGAGCGGGAGGGCCGCATCACGCTCGGCGGCGACGACCTGTCGCATGCGCGCCCGCACGAAGTCGCGCGCCGAAGCGTGGCCTACGTTCCCGAGGGACGCGGCGTGTTCCCGAACCTCACCGTGCGCGAGAACCTGGTGATGGCGGCGCGGCCCGCGCGCGACGGCAGCCTTCACTGGACGCTCGAGCGCGTGCTCGCGGCCTTCCCGCGCCTGAAGGAGCGTCTCGCGCACCCGGGCGCGCAGCTCTCCGGCGGCGAGCAGCAGATGCTTTCCATCGGGCGAGCGCTCATGACGCACCCCGAGCTCATCGTCCTCGACGAGGCGACCGAGGGGCTGGCGCCGTTGATCGTCGAGGAGGTGTGGCGCGTGATCGGTGAGATCCGCGCGGCGGGCATCGCGACCCTCATCGTCGACCGCGACTACCGCAAGGTGGCGGAACGCTCCGACCGGCTCGTGGTGCTGCAGAAAGGCCGCGTGGTGCTGCAGGGCGCTTCTCGGGAGCTTGCGTCCGGCGGCGCGCTCGCCGCTTTGCTCGGAGTCTGACCATGACGACCGCGCAAGTCGGAATCGTGGGCGCGGGACCCGCGGGGCTCCTGCTCTCGCACCTTCTCGGCCTGGCCGGCGTGGGCTCCGTGGTGATCGAGACGCGCACGCGCGAGGAAGTCGAGGGGACGATCCGGGCGGGCGTGCTCGAGCAGGGGACCGTGGATCTCCTCGTGCAGTCGGGCGTGGGCGAGCGGCTGAAGCGCGAGGCGTTCTTCCACCGCGGCGTCTACCTTCGCTTCGACGGGCGCACGCACCACGTCGACATGCACGAGCTCACCGGCAAGCACGTGACCGTCTATGCGCAGCACGAGGTGATCAAGGACCTCGTGAAGGCGCGCCTCGCCGCGGGCGGCGAGATCCTTTTCGGGGTCTGCGATGTTCGCATCGTCGGTGCCGCGAGCGAGAAGCCCGCGCTTGAGTTCGCCCACGGCGCGACCGCGCGGCGGCTCGATTGCGACTTCATCGCGGGCTGCGACGGCTCCCACGGCGTGTCGCGGCATGCGTTTCCCGAGGGAGCGCTCATGCGGCATGAGAAGGTCTACCCCTTCGGCTGGTTTGGGATCCTGGTCGAGGCGCCGCCGTCGTCCGACGAGCTGATCTACGCCTCGAGCGAGCGCGGCTTCGCGCTGGTGAGCACGCGGTCGCCGACGCTTCAGCGCATGTATTTCCAGTGCGATCCCGCCGACCGAGTCGAGCGCTGGTCCGACGACCGGATCTGGGCGGAGATGCGCGCTCGCCTCGCCACGCGCGACGGCTGGGTGCCGAAGGAGGGTCCGATCACGCAGAAGGTGATCATCGGCATGCGCAGCGTCGTGGCCGAGCCGATGCGCCACGGCCAGCTCTTCCTCGCGGGCGATGCCGCGCACATCGTGCCCCCGACCGGCGCGAAGGGGCTGAACCTCGCCGCGGCCGACGTGCGCGTCCTCGCGCGCGCGATGCAGGCTTTCTACGAATCCGGCGACCGCGCGCTTCTCGATCACTACTCCGAGACCTGCCTCGCGCGCGTCTGGAAAGGCCAGCGCTTCTCCTGCTGGCTCACCACGCTCCTGCATTGCTCCGACACCGACTCGTCCTTCGACCGCCGGCGCCAGCTGGCCGAGCTCGATTACCTCTCCACCTCGCGCGCCGCCGCCACTGCGTTCGCCGAGAATTACGTAGGCCTGCCCTTCGACTAAAAAGTCGTGTCAGGTACGACTTAAAAAGTCGTGTCAGGTACGAGTTGATGGGCCGGGCAGGTAAGAGTTTCCATGCCGGACCGAGGTACGCCTGCTACCGCAACGTGTGAGCGCAGAGGCGGAAAGGTGCCAAAATCGAGGCCCTCTCCACCAATGAGGTTCCGTGGGATCCATGCCCTCCGTGCGCGATGCGATCGAAGCCGCGCGACGCTCGCCCGAACGGCTGCAAGCCCTGCGCGCCACGGGCCTCCTCGACTCCGCCGAGACGGAGGCGCTCGACCGCTTCAGTCGGCTCGCCGCGAAGCTGCTCGGCGTTCCGGCGGCGTTTCTCTCCCTGGTCGATGCCGAGCGCGACTTCTACGCGAGCCACTCTGGCCTCACTGGCGAGATCGCGCACACCCGCGAGCTGCGCGGCACCACGTTCTGCCATTTCGGCATGGTGAGCGGCGGGCCGGTCGCGATCGAGGACACCCATGCCGATCCCCTGCATCGCGCGGTGCCGACGGTCGACTCCATGGGCATCGGCGCGTATCTCGGGATTCCCATCCGGATGGGCGGCGAGGTGATCGGCGCGATGTGCGCCGTGGACTTCAAGCCGCGGCAATGGTCCGATAACGATCGCGAGATCCTGCAGGGCATCGCCGACGCGGCGCACCAGGAGATCCGGTTGCTCGCCGCGATGGGCGAGAACGTGAGGCGCGCCGACGCCGCCGAAGCCGCGCTGCGCACCGCGCAGATCGCGGAGCGCGCGAGCCGCCAGGTGTTGAACGCCGTCTCCCACGACCTGCGCACGCCGCTCAGCTCCCTCGTGCTCGCGCTGGCCGCCATGGAGCCCGCGCTCCACGAGCCGCGCACATTGAAGGCGATGGAGATCGCGAAGCGCCAGGCAGCCCACATGAAGACGCGGCTGGGCGACCTTCTCGACGACGCCCGCCTCGCCGAAGGCACGCTGCGACTTTCCCGCAAGTCGGTGGAGATAAGCGACCTGCTGCTCGGGCTCACCGACGACTTCACGGCCGCCGCCCAGGCGGCGGGAATCTCCCTCGAAGTCTCACTGCCCCAGCCCGTGCCCGCGGCGAACATCGATCGCGCGCGCATGGAGCAGGTGTTCGCCAACCTTCTTTCCAACGCCCTCAAGTTCACCCCGCGCGGCGGACGGTTGACGATCAGCGCGCGCCAGCGCGGTGACGATCTCGAATTCGAGGTGGCCGACACAGGCCGCGGCATCGATCCCGCCGTCGTCGATCGAATGTTCGAGCCTTACTGGCAGGGCGACGCGCAAAGCGCCATGGGCGTGGGGCTGGGCCTGCACATCGCGCGCAGCCTGGTTGAGCTCCACGGCGGGCGCATCAGCGCGCGCTCGGCGCTGGGCGAGGGCACCACGTTCTGCATCAACATCCCGCTCGCGGCGGGCGCGGCCGCTCCCGCGGAATAAGCGCCTACTTCGGGAAGATCAGGCAGCTGCTGGTGCCGTGGCAGAGGAGCTTGCCGGCTGCGTCGGTGAGCTTGCCTTCGCAGTAGGCGACGCGCCGCCCGCCCTGGATGAGCGTACCTTCCGCGCGCACTTCCCCCGTCTCGAGCGTGATCGGGCGCAGGTAGTTGATGCGGATGTCGAGCGTGGTGTGGCGGTTGTGCTCGTCGAGGGCAGAGAGCGCGGCGAGCGCCATCGCGGTGTCGAGGATCGAAGCCGCCCAGCCGCCGTGAACCGTGCCCAGCAGGTTGTAGGAGCGCATGTCGGGCCTGCCGACCAGCAGGATGCGCCCGCTCTCGACCTCGGTGATCCGGAAATTCAGCGTGTCGCCGATCGGCACGTTGGGATACTCGCCGGCGATGATGC
>JBDTXQ010000193.1:0-5687 GCA_040006115.1 Usitatibacter sp. | reverse complement strand
CGGGATTGCTCGCGAGCGGAAGGTGGGTAGCGCGCGCGGCGCCGTGCTCGGGATAAAGCCCGTTCAAGCTGCCCAGGTCCTCCGCGACGAGCGCGCCGTCCTCGGCCCGGTAGATGCGCAGGTGGTGCGGTGCCACGTGCGGGTCGTCCACCACCACGTCGTTGTCGAAGGCCCGGCCGACGCGTGCTTCGTTCGCCTCGATGCGCTCGCGCTGCGCGACCTCGCCGTGCCGCGACAGCACCTCGATCCACATCACGGCGCCCATTCGATCGCCTCGAGGAAGCGCCGGCCGAGGGCCACCGCGTTTGCGTACGAGACGCCCTGCATCGAGAGCTGCGCGAGGAGCGCTTCGCGCGGGCGGTCCTGGGTGAGTGCGAGCAGCGTCACGTCGTAGAGGCCCTCGAACTCGCGATAGGCGCGCATGCACCACGTGGCGCGCAGCGCTGGCCGCGCGCCCTTGCCCGCCGTCACGAAGTCGTCGCGGCACTCCTGCTCGGTGAGGCGCTTGGCCCCGGCGCGCTCGAATCCCCACGAGCGCTGCGAGAGCTCCTTGGAGAACTGGAATGCGTTGAGGTCGATCGACTTGTAGTACGAGTAGCTCACGTCGACGCGCCCGGTGAGGATCTTGTCGGAGACGAAGATGCCGGTCGCGCTCGAGCAGCGCGTGTTGTTCAGCGCGGTGCGCGGCTTGGGCAACTGGCCCGCGTTGGTCGAGGCCCAGCACGTCATCCACGGCGCCGCGCTCTCCAGCCCGCGATAGGGACCGTGGCTGGAGCTGCGGAACCCCTGGCCCTTCAGGGACTCGTAGAACGCCGACTGCCACGCGTCGAGCTGGCGGCCCACTTCCTCGCGCGCCTTGTCCACTACCAGCGGCGGGCCCTTGCGCGCGCGCTCGAGGAGCGCCGCGGCAAAGCGCGCCGGCACGAGGAATCCCACCTGCTCGCCGTCGAGGCGCTTGGCGACGTTCACGCCGACGATGCTGCCGTCGCTCCCGGCGACCGGGCCGCCGCTCATCCCGGCGTTGATCGCGCCGGAGAAATGGATGCGCTCGTCGTAGCTCTTGTCGACCAGGCCGTTGTACGTGCCCTCGATGATGGTGAAGCCGAGGTCGAGCGGGTTTCCCATCGCGTAGATTCGCTCGCCCTTCGGCAGCCGATCGGCGAGCGCGCGCGGGTCGAACGCGAAGTAGGGCAGCGCGGCGCCGTCCACCTTCACGACGGCGAGATCGTGGGGCACGTCGAAGGCGAGGAGCTTGAGCGCGCCCTTCGCGCCGTCCGGGGCGAGGTACTCGAGGCGGTAGGTCTTGGGGTCGAGCGCGAACTGCGACACCACGTGGTAGTTGGTGATCGCGAGGCCGTCGGCGCTCACCAGGAAGCCGGAGCCAAGGCTCGACTGGCGCCCGGCGGCCTGCAACAGCGTGCGGATCTGCAGGATGCGCGGCTTGGCGAGGTCGTAGACGCGCTCGGCGGCGTTCGAGAGCGCGGGTGGCGGATCCGCCGGCGCGGGGGCCGGGGTTGCGGGACGTTGCGCGAGGGCCGCGGAAGCGTGGAGCAGCGCGGCGAGAAGCCACGTGAGTTGGCGCGACGGCATGGGGGGAAAGACGAAGGGGGACGCCGGAATCTTACCAGCGTTGCCCTGGTTTCCCTCGGCCGCTCAAGCGGCGGCGGCGATCTGCGGTGCGTGGCGCGCCGCGAGCTCGCGCGTTGCATGGGCCGCCCTCGCGAGCGAATCGCTCTTCGCGGCATCGCCCATCGCGAGGCCTTCGGCGTAGATGAACTCCACGTCGGCGATGCCGAGGAAGCGCAGGAAGTCGCGTACGTAGCCGGTCTGGCTGTCGAGAGGCGTGCCGGCGTAGAGCCCGCCGCGCGTCGCGAACACCACGGCCTTCTTGCCGGTGAGGAGTCCTTGCGGGCCCGCCGCCGTGTACTTGAACGTCCTGCCCGCGCGCGCCACGTGGTCGAAGTACGCCTTCAGCGTGGAAGGCACTCCGAAGTTGTACATCGGCAACCCGAGCACGATCACGTCGGCGCGCTCGAGCTCGTCGATGAGCCCGTCGGAGAAACTCGCGACCGCCTGCTGCGCGGGAGTGCGATCGTCGGGCTTGGCGACGAAGGACTGGAAGCGCTCCGCGGTGAGGTGCGGCACGGGCTGCGCGGCGAGGTCGCGGCGGATCACCTCGGCGCCGGGATTGGCGGCGCTCCAGCGGTCCACGAACTGCGTGGCGAGGCGGCTCGATTCGCCGCCGTTGGAAAAGATGCTGGCCTGGATCTGCAGAAGCGTCTTCATTTCGGGTCTCCCTGGAGGTGTTTCGTCTGCGTTCATTTGACGATTTACCGGATCGATAAAAAAGCGCAAAATTTGGCGGTTATCTATCGAATCGTTCGACCATGGCCGACGCGCCGCGCATCACCCTCGAGCAATGGCGCGCCCTGCAGGCGGTGGTCGAGGCGGGGGGCTACGCGCAGGCCGCCGAATCGCTGCACAAGAGCCAGTCGACCATCACCTACGCGGTGCAGAAGATCGAGGCGCTTCTCGAGGTGAAGCTCTTCGAGATCCACGGCAGGAAGGCCGCGCTCACCGAGGCGGGGCAGGTGCTCTACCGGCGCGCGCGCACGCTCCTCGAGGAGGCGACGCTCGTCGAGCGCGGCGCCGCGGCGATGGTCGATTCGTGGCAGCCCGAGATCCGCATCGCGGTCGAGATCATCTTTCCCACGTGGCTGCTGCTGGAGTGCCTCGCGCAATTCGCGGCGGAACGGCCCGAGACGCGCATCGAGATCTTCGAGACGGTGCTCACCGGAACGCAGGAGATGATCGCGGAGGGGCGCGCGGACATCGCGATCGGGTCCCATGCGGCGGGGAGCACGGCGCTGATGCCGGTGCGCTTCGTCGCCGTGGCCCATCCGTCGCACCCGCTGCACCAGCTGAAGCGCACCCTTGCCGAGCGCGACCTGCGACGGCATCGGCGCATCCTGATCCGCGACACCGGCACGCAGCGCCGGCGCGAGGTCGCGGGCGTGGACCTGCGCTGGACCGTGAGCCACAAGGCGACCTCGATTCGCGCCGTGTCGATGGGGCTCGGCTTCGCGTGGCTGCCGGAGGAGACGATCCTGCCGGAGCTGCGCGAGGGCGTCCTGAAGGTGCTGCCGCTGCGCGAGGGCAGCGAGCGTTTCGCCCATCTCTACCTTTCCTTCGCCGATCCGGAGTTTCCCGGGCGCGACGTGGTTCGGCTGGGGGAGATCATTCGCGCGCATGTGGCGAAGGTATGCGCGCTTGAAACGAAGAAGGGCAGGGCGGCGAGGCGGGCGAAGAAGTGAGCGAGCAATCCTGCGACGTGGTGGTGATCGGCGCGGGGGCGGCGGGGATGATGTGCGCCGCGACCGCGGGGCAGCGCGGGCGCAAGGTGGTCCTGATCGACCACTACGGGAAGATCGGCGAGAAAATTCGCATATCGGGCGGCGGGCGCTGCAATTTCACCAACATCCACGCGACGCATCGCGATTTCATCTCGCGCAATCCCGACTTCTGCCGCTCCGCGCTCGCGCGCTACACGCCGCGCCATTTCATCGCGCTGGTCGAGGGCCACGGCATCCGTTATCACGAGAAGACGCTGGGCCAGCTCTTCTGCGACGAGAGCGCCACGCAGATCATCGACATGCTGGTGGAGGAATGCGCGCGCGGCGCCGTGGCGTGGCGGCAACCGTGCGCGGTCGCGGGCGTGCGGCGCGAGGGCGGCGCCTTCTTGGTGGAGACGGCGATGGGCGCGCTTCGCTGCGCTTCTCTCGTGATCGCCTCCGGCGGGCTCACGGTGCCGAAGATCGGCGCGACGCCTTTCGCCTATCGGGTCGCCGAGCAGTTCGGGCTCGCCGTGGTCGCGCCGAAGCCCGCGCTCGTGCCGTTGAGCTTCGATCCGGAGCTCCTCGCGCGCTACGGCGACTTGTCGGGCGTGTCGCTGCCTTGCGAGGCGAGCTGCGGGGCGGGGCGCTTTCGCGAGGCGCTGCTCTTCACCCATCGTGGGCTCTCGGGCCCGGCGATCCTGCAGGTCTCGTCGTACTGGCAGGCGAACGACGCGTCGCAGCCGATCCGCATCGATCTGTTGCCCGGCGTTGGCCCGCCTGCCTGGATCGAGGAGGAGCGGCGCTCGAAGGCGAGTCTCGCCACCGTGCTCGCCGAGCGCCTGCCCAAGCGCTTCGCGCAGCAATGGTGCGAGGCGAACGGGCTCGACAAGCCCGTAGTGCAGCTTTCCGACCGCGCCATCGAGGCGGCGCTCGCGCGCCTGAAGGACTGGGCGGTGCAGCCCTCCGGCACGCTCGGCTACAACAAGGCCGAGGTCACGCTGGGCGGCGTCGACACGCGCGGGCTATCGTCGAAAACGATGGAGGCCACCACGATGCCCGGCCTCTTCTTCATCGGCGAAGGCGTCGACGTCACCGGCCACCTCGGCGGCTTCAACTTCCAGTGGGCCTGGGCCTCCGGCCACGCCGCCGGCGAGGCCGCCTGAAAAGTCGTGTCAGGTACGACTTTTTTAAGTCGTACCTGACACCATTTATTCGAAGCCGGCTTCCTGCCGTTTGGCCTTTGATTCCATTCCGGCGAGCTTGCGCACGAACGCTTCCGCCTCGGCGCGATGGGTCGCATTGGCGCTGACCGCGGCGGTGTAGATGGTCGCGAGGTCGAAGCCGTTGGGCAGCGGCGCGACCAGGCGCACGCCGGGGACGGCGAGGATCTCGGTGGCCTGGGTGCAGCCGATAGGGTGGCCGGGCGCATCCGCCATCGCCTTCATGGCCGTGGTCCCGTTATGGAAGGTCTTGATGCGCGCGGCAACGCGATCGCGGATGCCGAGGAGGTCAATGACCTTGGCGAAGTGAATGCCCGCGGTCGCCTTGGCAGGATCGGGGAAATAGATCGCGTCGGCGGCGAGGAGAGCGCAGCGCAGCGTCCCTTCGTCGCGCAACTCGGGGATCGATGCCCCCGCGCGAACGGCAATCGCCGTCGGCGCCGCGCCGAGATCGCCCTGCGTTCCCGCGACGACCGCGCCTTTCGAAGCGAGCGAGGCGATCTGCGCCTGCGTGAGGATCACCACGTCGCAGGGATCGCCGGCGGCGAATTTCTCGAGCATCGCGCCGACGGCGCCAAAGCTCCCCGCGGCCTCCACCCCCGATTCGCGCGCGATCCTGGCAACCAGCCCCTGCGCCGCGCCCGCGCTCAGGAACTCGAGCCGCGTCATTGGTCGGGCTTGGCGCCCGAGATCTTCACGACGCGCGCCCACTTCTCGATGTCCTCGCGGATGTAGCGGCCGAACTCCTCGGGCGTCATCGACATGGCCACCGCGCCCTGCTTCGCCCATACGTCTTTCACCTCGGGCGAGTTGGCCGCGCGGGTGATCTCGCTATTCAACCGCTCGACGATGGCGCGTGGCGTCCCGGCGGGTGCCATGATGCCGAGCCAGATCACCGCGTCGTACCCGGGCACCCCGGCCTCGCTGACAGTGGGCACCTCGGCAAGCACCGCCGAGCGCGCCTTGCCGGACGTGCCGAGAGCCCTCAGCTTCCCGGCGCGAACGTTGGGCGCCATTGTCGTTATCGCGTCGAACATCATCTGCACCTGGCCGCCGAGAATGTCGGTGCGCGCGCCTGAGCTGCCCTTGTACGGGACGTGCACGATGTCGACGCCGGCCATCGCCTTCAGCA
>JBDTXQ010000192.1:0-5688 GCA_040006115.1 Usitatibacter sp. | reverse complement strand
GGATCGCGGTGGGGACGAATTCCAGGCTGATGCGGCGCATCTGCTCGCCGAAGCCCGGCATCTCGCGGTCCGCCACTGCGAGCGTGGCCTCGGGCGTGACGTCGCGCGCGGCGGCGCCGGTGCCGCCGGTGGTGATCACCAGGTGGCAGCCGCGATCGTCGGCGAGCTCCTTCAGCGTGGACTCGATCACCGCGCGCTCGTCGGCAATGAGGCGGCGCTCGAATTCGAGCGGGTTCTCGAGGGCCGCGGCGAGCCATTGCTCGAGAGCGGGAATGCCCTCGTCGCGGTAGACCCCCTGGGAGGCGCGGTCGCTGGTCGCGACGAGCCCGATGCGCACCGTGTCGCGTGCCGGCTCGCTCATGGATTCTTCCGGGCGTGGTCCTGGATCAGGGTGTTCACCGCATGGAAGAGCTCGCGGAATTTCTTCGGCGGCTTCGATGCGCGCTTCTCCTCCTGGGCGCCGCGCACGAGGTTGCGCAGGTGGTCCTTGTCGGCATCGGGGAATTCGCGCGAGAAGCGCGCGATCGCCTCGTCGTCGGCAAGGAGGTCCTGGCGCCACTTCTGCGCGAGGTGCAGGAGCGCGGTCTCGCGCTTGGAGGGCGATTCCAGCGCGCGCAGCTGCTCGGCGATCGGGGCGGAATCGATGTCGCGCATGATCCGCCCGATGTATTGCACCTGCCGGCGGCGCGCCTCGTGCTTGGTGATGCCCTTGCAGGCGACCACCGCATCCAAGAGGGCCTCGGGAAGGCCCAGGCGCGCGAGCTGCTCCTCGGAGAGATCCACCAGGGCGGCGCCCACGTCCTGCAGGTTGCGCGCCTCGCGTTTGCGCCGCGTCTTGCTGATAAAATCGTCTTCTTCCATGCTCGTCCTTTAGCCCGCGTGAGTTTAGTGGGTTTCCGCCGTCCCGGTTTTCCTGGAAGCACCGATGCCCGACCATCCCGTAGCCACTCTCCCCCTCGCCCAGGATGCGATGGCGGAAGTCGCGCGCCGTTGCCTCGCCGACGCGGCGAAGCGCGGCGCCGCCGACGCCGAGGTCGAGGTGTCCGCCGCCGTGGGCCAGTCGGTCACGGTGCGCCGTGGCGAGGTCGAGACCGTCGAGTACAACCGCGACAAGGGCCTGGGCATCACCGTCTACTTCGGGCAGCGCCGCGGCAATGCGAGCACGTCCGACCTCGCTCCCGAGGCGGTCGAGCGCACCGTCGACGCGGCGTGCGCCATCGCCATCCACACGGCCGAGGACGAAGCGGCGGGGCTTCCCGATGCCGGCAAGCTCTTCCGCGGGCCGTTGCCGGACCTCGATCTTTTTCATCCGTGGGGCCTCACGGTCGAGGAAGCGATCGAGATCGCGCGTCGCACGGAAGCCGCGGCCCTCGCGGTCGACAAGCGCATCACCAACTCCGAAGGCGCGACGGTTTCCGGATACGACACCGACTTCATCCTCGCCAACACGCGCGGGTTCCTCTCCGGGTTCGCCAACTCCAAGGCGAGCGTGAGCTGCGGCGTGGTCGCCGAGAATGCGGCGGGCATGCAGCGCGACTACTGGTACAGCACGCACCGCGATCCCGCGCGCCTCGAAAGCGCCGAGGCGATCGGACGGCTCGCGGGCGAGCGCACGATCTCGCGCCTGGGCGGCAGGCGCCTGCCCACGACCGAGGCGCCGGTGCTCTTCGAGGCGAACATCGCCGCGAGCCTCATCGGCCATTTCGTCTCCGCGGCGAGCGGCTCGAGCCTCTACCGGCGCTCGTCGTTCCTGCTCGATCGCCTCGGCAGCCCGGTGTTCGCGCCGATGGTGGAGATCTACGAGGATCCGCACCTGCGCGGCGAGCTCGCGAGCAGCTACTACGATGCCGAGGGAGTCGCGACTTCCGCGCGCAAGATCGTCGAGGCCGGGGTGCTGAAGGGTTGGTTCCTTTCGACTTATTCGGCGCGCAAGCTGGGCCTCGAGACCACCGGCAACGCGGGCGGCAACCACAACCTCATCGTGAAGCCCGGCGAGCACGACCTCGACGGCCTGGTGAAGCTGATGGACCGCGGCCTCCTCGTGACCGAGCTCATGGGGCAGGGCGTGAACTCCGTCACCGGGGATTACTCTCGCGGCGCCGCCGGCTTTTGGGTCGAGAACGGAAAGATCCAGTTCCCGGTGGAGGAGGTGACCATCGCCGGCAACCTGCTCGACATGTTCCTCGGCATCCGCGCGATCGGCCGGGACGTGGCGGTGCGTGGATCCAAGCATTGCGGGTCCATGCTCGTGGATCGCATGACCATCGCAGGCGACTAGGGGGAAATGGAAAATTCAAGGCCCGGGGCCTTTCAATTCGGCGGGCCGCGGATTAGGCTAGCGGCGCACCGTATACCAAGCCCGCGGCAAATCGAACAATCCCAGGAGGAGATCGAATGGAACGCAGGACCTTCATCAACACCACGGGGGCCGGCATGGCCGGCATCCTCGCCGCCGGCGTGGCGCCGGCTTTCGCGCAGAGCGCGCCCGAGATCAAGTGGCGCCTCGCGTCGAGCTTCCCCAAGTCCCTCGACACCATCTACGGCGCGGCCGAGACGATGTCGAAGCGCATCGCCGCATGCACCGGCGGCAAGTTCCAGATCCAGGTGTTCGCCGCGGGCGAGATCGTCCCGGGCTTGCAGGTCCTGGACGCGGTCCAGGCCGGCACGGTCCAGGCGGGCCACACCGCGCCCTACTACTACTGGGGCAAGGACGCCGCATTCGCGCTCGACACCGCGATCCCGTTCAGCCTGAACGCGCGCCAGACCAACGCGTGGCAGATCTTCGGCGGCGGGCTCGAGCTCTTCCGCGACTTCTACAAGGGCTACAACATCTACAACATCCCGTGCGGCAACACGGGCGCGCAGATGGGCGGCTGGTTCAGGAAGGAGATCAAGTCGGTCGCGGACCTGAAGGGGCTTAAGTTCCGCATTGGCGGCTTCGCCGGCAAGGTGCTGGAGAAGATGGGCGCCGTGCCGCAGCAGCTCGCCGGCGGCGACATCTATCCCGCCCTCGAGAAGGGCACGATCGACGCGGCCGAGTGGGTCGGCCCCTACGATGACGAGAAGCTCGGCTTCAACAAGGTCGCGAAGAACTACTACTACCCAGGGTTCTGGGAGGGCGGCCCGCAGCTGGTGACGATGGTGAACATCGCCGAGTGGAACAAGCTCCCCAAGGAGTACCAGAGCATCTTGGAAGCCGCGTGCGCCGAAGCCAACACCTGGATGGTCGCCAAGTACGACGCGCAGAACCCGGCGGCTTTGAAGCGCCTGGTGGGCGGCGGCACGCAGCTGCGCCAGTTCTCGCGCGAGATCCTGGTGGCCGCGTACAAGGCCTCCCTGGAGGTCTACAAGGAGGCGGGCGAGAAGAGCCCCGCCTTCAAGAAGATCTACGACTCGATGATCGCCTTCCGGGCAGAGCAGCTGCTGTGGTTCCGCGTTGCCGAGAAGGGCTTCGACGATTTCATGCATTCGATCGGCTCGATCAAGTAGTCTTCGCGATCGCTCGAAGGGCCCGCCTCGGCGGGCTCGTTTTCATTTCGGCGCCGGCTGCGCGTCGAGCTGCTCTTCCAGCATGCGCTCCAGCGCCTCGCCCGATTTCGGGGTTGCGCTGACCGCGGGCGCCGCATCGCGCCACAGCAGCGCGGGAAACACGATCACGAGCGCCACGACGAGCGCCTGCGCCGCGACGTAGGGCGTGAGGGCGCGCGCCAGCTCGCGGGTGCCGAGCGTCGAGCGAAGCCTCCCACGCGCCATGAGGATCGCGTAGCCGAAGGGCGGCACCAGGAAGCTCGCCTGGAGGATGAGGAGCGTGAGCACCGCGATCCACGGCGCGTCGGGAAGCCGCACGAGAAGCGCGGGCGCGACGAGCGGGATCACGACGAAGATCATCTCGAAGGCGTCGAGCACCAGCGCGCAGCACGCGAGCGCCGCGAGCACGACGGCGAGCGTCGCGTAGGGGCCACCAGGCACGTGCGCGAGGGATGCGGCGAGCCAGCGGTCGGTGCCGAATGCGCGCTGCACCAGCGTGAAGAGCGTGGCGGCGACGAGGAGGGCGAAGAGCGAGCCCGTGATGGCGATCGTCTCGCGCAGCACTTCCGCGAGCACGGCGCGATCGAGCGTGCGCGTTGCCATGCCGTACGCCGCCAGCGCGATGCCGCCGGTCGCGGCGGCTTCCACCGCGTACATGCGCCCCAACGCGACGGCGCCCAGCAGCGCCACGATGGACGTAGCGGCGATGCAGGCGGTAATCGTGTCAGCGACCGGTGGGGCGTCCCCGGCCGCTCGGCGGGGCTCGCGCGGTCCTTGCAAGGCGACGATCGCGGCGCACAGCGCGAGCAGGATCGCCGCGAGCACGAGCGCGGCGTGGAATACGTCCTGGGTGTTCACGATGCGACCCGCCAGGCCCGCGGCGTTGGCGGCCTCGGTGTGTGCGCGCATCATCGCGTCGCCGAGCAGGATCAGCACCAGCGAAGGCGGAATGACGACGCCGAGCGTGCTCGCGACGCACACCAGCGCGACATTGTTGTCCTCCGCGTAGCCCGAAGCCGCCATGCGCGGGTGCACGGTGCGCGAGAGCATCGCCACGCTCGCGCCGACCGAGCCGCTCATGGGGGCGAGGAGGACGCCGAGGGCGAGGCCCGCGAGCGGGGTGCCGCGCCCGGTGAACGCGAGCGCATGGCGGGCCACGCGAAAGAGGATATCGGCGAGCGGCAGCCGATTGATGAGCACCCCCATCAGCACGTACAGCGGCAAGGCCTGCAGGAGATCGTTCTCGACGAGGCCGACCACGCGCGGGTAGAGCGCGGCGAGGAGCACGGGCGTGAAGATACCGGCCGCGAGGCCGGCGGCGGCGAAGGCGAGGGACACGCCGCATAGCACGAGCCACGATGGCAATCCGGTCGCGAGCATGGCGCACGCCACCGCGGCGAGCATCCAGAGGCCGCTCGTCTCCACTAGGCGCCTTCGCGGTCCCGGGGCGCGAGGAGATCGAGGGCGCCTTGCGCGAACACCAGCACCGCGAGGAGGAGCGCCGCCGCCCGAACCACGAAGTAGCCGGCGTTGAGCGTCTCGGGAAAGCGCTCGAGCTGCATGAGCGACATCCACGCGGCCGGAGCGCCGGCCGCGATCACCAACAGGGCGAGCGGCACGGCCACGAGGGCCGAACCCAGCCGAAGCAGGCGCTTCCTCGTCGCGGCCGAATAGCGCCGCGCGAACGTGTCGGCGGCGAGGTGCGAGCCGTCGCGCGTGGCCGCCGTGATCGCCACCGCCACGTAGAGCGCGAAGAGGACCTGCGCGAGGTCGTTGGCCTCGCGCGAGAAGCCCTGAACCACCTCGCGCAGCGGCCACTGGAGGAAGAGCAGGAAAGAGACCGGCAGGACCAGCCACGATGCGGCTCGCACCGCGAGGAATAGCGCGCGGTCGAGCGAGCGCAGCACTACTTGCCGCCCTTCAGCGCCTTCTCGATCTCGGCCGCGGCCTTGTCCTCGGGCGTCGCATCCTTCTTCCCGGGAGGCGCGTCCTTCTTCTCCTCGGAGGCGCTGCCCTTCTGCAGGTCCTTCAGGATGTCGTCGGGATTGGTGTTGGTGTCGCCGGGGATGTCGAGGCGCACCTTGCTCGGGTCGACGTCAGGCACGCCCGACTTGTACACGAGCGACATCTGCGGGAACGCGATGAGGAGCCCCACCATGA
>JBDTXQ010000191.1:0-5717 GCA_040006115.1 Usitatibacter sp. | reverse complement strand
AGGCCGCGTCCGCGACGATGATGCACTCGGATGTCATCAACGAGTACATCCTCGACGCAGCGACCCGTTCCAACACCGACTGGGTCCTCACGTTCCCGACCAAGCGTCTCTTCGTCAACGCCGGCACCGCGATCGCACCGTTCTCGAACGTTCTCACCACCAATGGCGCGTGCGAAACGATCGACCTGGTGTACTTCAACCGTGAAGAGCGCACCGCCGGCACTTCCGGAGTCGACTTCTCCCCGACGCCTCCCGGCGCCGCGCCGAACTCGCTCTGCTGGGAGTCCACCGTGCTGTCGTTCCGCAACGGCTCGACCAACGCACCGTCCACCCCTGCCGTTCCCTCGCTCGTCCTGGGATCGCAGAACGTGACGTCCGTCACTGTCACGTCGACCTTCCAGTCTGGCTGGGCTGCCTTGCACTTTAGCGGCCCGAACGCTTCGACGGTTGGCCTCGTGTCGGATACCGGCTCGATCACGCAAGTCATCGGCTCCGTGGCGGCACCTGTTGTCGGCGCGCAGACCTTCCATGGCCTGCCGGTCGTTGGATTCATGATCCGTACGTTCGACAATGGCAACCTCACCTGCGGTACTGCAACCTGCCAGGGCAACTATGGCGGCAGCGTGTCGCACGCTTATCGCAACTTCATCACGCCGTAATTTGCGAAAAGCGACGCAACTGCTTCAGAAGCATGTTGGTTCGCGTCAAGGAAACAGGCGGACTCCGTTCCGCCTGTTTTTCTTCGTAGGCGCGGATGATTGCAAGTGAAATGGCTTTCTCTCGCCGGCGAAGAATCGGCGGGCACCATATACCTTCCAGAACACAGACAATCTAGAAGAAGGTAGCGCACGGGATGCCTCACAACCATTTTTCTCAGCGAAGGATCTTCTAGATGAAACGCAACTACATTTCGATTCGCGCGGCGGTCGCCGCGATCGGGGCGTTGTGCGGCGCGATCATGCTTCCGTCGATCTCGCACGCCGCCGGCTCCGTCAAGGTGAACGGCGTGCAGCAATGCTCGTCGAGCACCACCATGTCGCTCGATCCCTCGGGTGACCTCGTCATCAGCTGCCTAGCTCCGGGCAACGGCGGCGGTGGCGGGACGTCGGGTCCGCCAAGTTGCTACGTGAACATGAGCACGCTGGCGGCCGTGGTGGGACAACCAGTGACCATCGCGGCAGTCTGCAATCCTTCGGCCACCGGCTACACGTGGGCCAGCAACGGTGGGCCCGCGATTAGCGGCCAGAGTGCAACGGTCAGCTTCCCTGCGGTGGGCACGTACAGCTATACCGTCGCCGGCACCAACAGCAGTGGCGCCGGGGGGGTCTCCCCTGCGGTGGCGGTGCTGGTTTCCGCGACGGCGCCCGTTGGTACCGGCTCTTGCGCCAATGCGAAGCCGGTCACGGGCACGTTCACCGGCAACGGCATCAGGAACCTCTCGATCGATCGCGGGTCCTCGGTTGCTTACGCGCTGCCGATCTACCCGGCTGCCGGCAGGACGCTCGAGATGCTATCGGTCCAGAGTACGTCTTCCCAGTCCGACCTCACGTCGGAGTTCTCGGTCTCCACCTGCCCGGGCGACTTCGACACGATGCAGCCCGAATGCAAGACCTGGGGCACCGTGAACCAAAGCGGCACGGCGCTCTTCGGGACCACCAGCGGTGCTGTAGTTCCCGGCACGTGCACAGTGGTCGTCGGCGCGCAGTACTACGTCAACGTGCGAAACGTGAAGTACGACCGCACGACCGCGGCCTGCACGCCGCAGACCTGCTACATGATCCTGCAGTTGAACAGTTACTGACCTTGGCAGTACCCCGGGCCCGCCCGCGCCTCGCGCGGGCGGGCTTTTCATTGGAAGGAACCTGAATGAACATCAGACGGATTGCACTCGCGGCCGCTTGCGGCTTGTCGCTCGCGTGCACGGCGGCCGACCTCGCGCCGGAAACGGTGCTCGTGAAGCGCGGCGACACCGAAGTCACCGCCGGTGACTTCTATGCGTCGCTCGCTAAGCTTCCCGAGGAACAACGCTTCTCCTATCGCGCGGATGTCCTTCGCATCACCTCGGCGGTGAGCAGCCTCTACCTTTCGCGCAGGCTAGCCAACGAGGCGCGCGCGGCGGGCATCGACAAGGAGCCGGAAGTGCAGCGCCGGCTGCGCCTCGGGGAGGAGCAACTCCTCACCCAGGTCTACCTCGAGCGTTTCGAGAAATCCATCAAGACCCCGGACTATGAGCCGCGCGCCCGCGAGATCTACAAGGCGGACCCCGGGCGCTTCCGCCAGCCCGAGCGCGTGCAGTTCAAGCACATCCTGGTGAGCTTCCAGGGCCGCACCCACGAGGAAGCCAAGCGTAGGGCCGAGGAAGCCCGGCAGAAGCTCGTCGCTGGCGAGAACTTCACTCGCACGGCACACGAATACTCGAACGACCCGACCTTCCGCAACAACGACGGCGTGCTCGGACCGGCGCCGTACTCGGCCTTCATCAAGGAACTCGCCGAGACGGCGCGAAAGCTGCCGCTCAACCAGCCGAGCGAGCTGATCGAGTCCTCCGAAGGCTACCATTTGATCGTGGTGCAGGAGCGCCTGGCCGCTTCGGTCATTCCCTACGACAAGGCGAAGAAGGTGCTCATCGACGCCGACGAGATCAAGTTCCGCCGCACCGTGATCGACAAGAAGCTCGCTGAGATCACGAATTCCAAGGAGATCACGCTCTACACCGACGAGATCGCCGCGCTGAAGACCGAGGTCGACCGAGACATGTTGAAGCGCCTGCACGAGGAAGAGGCGGCTCGCCAGGCCGCCAGCAGGCAAGAGAACGAGCGCCAATTGAAGAAGCAGGAGGCGGCCAAGAAAGGTGGCTGACGCCAGGCGCCGTGGCGACCGATAGCGAAGCGCTGCTGCGGCAGGCCCGCGACGAGTTCGCGAAGGGACGCGCGGCCGAAAGCCGCCGCTTCTGCGAAGAGCTGATTGCGCGAGATTCCGCCAACGTCGAGGGCCTTAATCTCCTCGCCATGCTCGAGCTCGCTTCGGGCAACGCCGCCGCCGCGCTTGGGCCTGTCGAGCGCGCAACGCAGGCAGATCCCGGCGACCCGCGCAAGCACCAGACCCACGGGCTCGTGCTGCGCTCCCTCGGCAGGCGCGACGAGGCGGCGCGCGCTTTCGCGCGCGCTCTCAGCCTTTCCCCGGAATTTCCCGAGGCCCACGGCAGCCTCGCGCTCGCCCGCTTCGAGGAAGGCGCCTTCGAGGAAGCGGCGCGGCATTTCGAAAGGGCGCTAGCCGTGCGCGCGGACGTGTATGCGTGGAACTTCAACCTGGGGCTCTGCCGCTCGAGTCTGGGCGAGCTCGCGGGCGCGGTGAGCGCCTTCCAGCGGGCGTTGCAGTTGAACGAGCGCATGCCCGAGGCCCACAACAATCTCGGCACGTCGCTGATGCCGCTCAACCGCCTCGCCGAGGCCGAGGCGAGCTTCCGGCGCTGCATAGAACTCGCGCCCAGGCATCCGCATGCGTGGACCAACCTCGGCAACGTGCTGCGGCGCACCGGCCGCACGCGCGAGGCTGAGGAGGCCTATTGGCGCGCCACGCAGTGCGAGCCGCCGCTCGCGCTCGCCTGGGTGAATTTCGGCAACGCCCTCAAGGACGCGGATCGCGTCGACGACGCCCTGGGCTGCTTCGCGCGCGCGACGTCGATAGAGCCGGGGCTCGCCGAGGCCCACCTGTCGCGCGCGATCGCCTGCCTCCTCGCGGGCGACCTCGAGCAAGGCTGGGACGAGTACCGCTGGCGCCTGGGCGCCGCACCGGACGCGGACGTGCGTGGGGCGGTGCGGGATGCTATCGGGGCGAAGCGCTCGATCGAGATTCTCGGCGAGCAGGGCCTGGGGGATGCGCTTTTCTTCCTGCGCTGGGCGGCGGTGCTCCACGAGGCGGGGGCGAGGCTTTCGTTTCGCGGCGATCCGCGGCTCTCCCCGTTCCTGGAGCGCACGCGCATATTCCGAAAGCTGGGTGGCGACGAGGGCGCGTCGCTGGTGCTGCCGGCGGGCGACCTGCCATGGGTCGCGGCCGGCATGGCCGCGCCCCATCCCCCTTCGCTGCCGCTGGAAGCCTCTGCGGCCGCCCAGGAGGCCGCTGGGAGCCTCCTGCGGGCCGCTGGCCCCCCGCCCTACATCGGCATCGCGTGGAGGGCGGGGCTCGCCTCCGGCGGGCGTTCCGAGCACCTGCATAAAATGGTCCCACTGGAAGACCTGGGAGCGGCATTGCGGCGGGTACCCGGAACCATCGTTTCACTGCAGCGCGGCGCGCGAGCCACGGAGATCGAAATGCTCCGGGCGCTCGCCGCGAGGCCCGTGCTCGACGCCGAGCGCGTGAATCTCGACCTCGACGCCGCGGTGGGCATCCTCGCGCGCCTCGACGACTATGCCGGCGTGAGCAGCACCAACGTCCACCTTCGCGCGGGTCTCGGCAAGTCCGCGCGCATCCTCGTGCCCCTGCCACCCGAGTGGCGCTACGGGCGGTCGGGGCCGGCGACGCCATGGTTCGAGGGTTTCCGCCTCTACCGCGAGGAGCGCGAAGGCGGCTGGGCGCGGGCGTTGTCAACGCTCGCCTCCGACCTCGCCCGCGCGCACGGCGAGCCATGAGCGGCGCGCCGATCCTGCGCCACCGCTGGCTTCTTTACGAGCTCACGCGCCGCGAGCTCGCCAATCGCTACGCGGGGAGCGTGAGTGGCGTCGCGTGGACCTTCCTGCAGCCGATCGCGCAGCTCGCGATCTTCGCGTTCGTCTTCAGCCAGATCTTCCGCGCGGGCGTCCCCGCGAACTACGGCGGCGTGAGCTATACCGCGTTCGTCGCCGTCGCCCTCTGGCCGTGGATCATGTTCTCGGAGGGCGTGCAGCGCGGCATGGCCGCCGTCGCGGGCAACGCCGGATTGATCAGGAAGGTCGCGCTGCCGACGCAGCTCCTCGTCTACTCCACGGTGATCGCGTGCTATGCGATCCACCTCGCGGGATTCGTGGTCGTGCTCCTCGTGCTGCACGCCTCCGGCGAGAACATCCACCTCGCCGGCTTGCCGTTCGCCTTCGTGCTCCTCGTCCCGTATCTTCTCTTCGCGACCGGGATCGGGCTCGTGCTGGCGGCGCTGCAGACGTTCCTGAAGGACGTGGAGCACGGCGTCGGCATTGTGCTCAACATGGTCTTCTACGCGACGCCGATCCTCTACCCGCTTACCTTCGTTCCCGAGTCGTGGCGCGACGCGCTCGCCATGAACCCGCTCGCGTATTTCTCCGAGCGGTTGAGGCAAGTGCTCCTCATCCATCCGTCGCTCGTCGCGACCGACGCGCTCGTCGCGATCGGCTGCGTCGCGGCATTCGCCGCCGGGCTCTGGGTGTTCCTGCGCCTGTCGCCCTACTTCGAGGACTTCCTGTGAGCGAGCCGCTGGTCAGCCTCGCGGGCATCACCAAGGACTATCCGAAGGTCGCCACTGGCGGCGACCGGCTGCGCACGCTCGTCTCGCTCATGCTGAGGAGCCGCGAGTTTCCGCATTTCCGCGCGCTCGAGGCGATCGACCTCGAGGTGCACCGCGGCGAATCCGTGGGGCTGGTGGGAGAGAACGGCGCCGGCAAGTCGACGCTGCTGAAGATCATCGCCGGTGTCGCGCGGCCCTCCGCGGGCACGCTCGCCGTGCGCGGGCGCGTGAGCGCGCTCCTCGAGCTGGGCAGCGGGTTCCATCC
>JBDTXQ010000190.1:0-5718 GCA_040006115.1 Usitatibacter sp. | reverse complement strand
TCTCGAGCAGGTACTGCCCGAGCGGCGTGGCGAACCAGTCCTGCAGGGTGTTGGTCGGCATGATGCAATTCTAATAGACTCGGCCCCATGCTGGCGATCCACGCAGTCCCCGCTTTCAAGGACAACTACATCTGGATGCTCGAGTCGGCCGGCCGCGCCGTGGCCGTCGACCCCGGGGACGCCGCTCCCGTCGAGCGCTTTCTCGAGGAGCGCGGATTCAGCCTCGCGGCGATCCTCGCCACCCACCACCACGCCGACCACGTGGGCGGGCTGGAAGCGCTCGCGGGGCACTGGAAGTGCCCCACATTCGGCCCGGCGCGTGAGGTGGCCGTGGGCCTCGATCGGCGCCTCGTGGAAGGCGACCGCATCCTGGTTCCCGGGATCGAGGTCGAACTCGAAGCCTTCGACATCCCCGGCCACACCGCGGGCCACATCGCTTTCTTCGGCGCGGGCGCCCTCTTCTGCGGCGACACGCTCTTCGCCGGCGGCTGCGGCCGGCTCTTCGAGGGCACGCCCGCGCAGATGGTCGACTCGCTCGCGAAGCTCGCACGGCTGCCTGGCAACACCCGCGTTTATTGCGGGCACGAATACACGCTTGCCAATATCGCCTTCGCCGAGGCGGTGGAGCCCGGCAACCGCGAGCTCGCCGCGCGCAAGGCACGCGAGGCGGCAAAGCGCGAGCGCGGCGAGCCGACGCTGCCGTCAACCGTCGCCGGGGAGCGTGCCACCAATCCCTTCCTGCGCTGCGGCGAAGCGGAGATCATCGCGTCGGCCGAGCGCCACGCGGGCGGGCGCCTAGCCGGTCCCGTGGAAGTCTTCGCCACCCTGCGCGACTGGAAGAATGACTTTTGAGATGACCACCCCCGACTTCACCATTCGCGCCGCGACGCGCGCCGACTCCGGCGAGATCCTGCGCTTGATCGGCGCGCTTGCCGAGTACGAGAAGCTCTCCGGCATGTTGGTCGGCACCGAGGCGATGCTCGCCGACGAGCTTTTCGGCACGCGACCCGCGGCCGAGTGCCTGATCGCCGAGCGCGACGGGCGCGCCGTGGGCTTCGCGCTCTTCTTCACGACGTTCTCGACCTTCCTCTGCAAGCCGGGCCTCTACCTCGAGGACCTGTTCGTCGAGCCGGGCGAGCGCGGCCACGGCATCGGCAAGGGACTGTTGAAGCGCCTCGCGGCGCTCGCGGTGGAGCGCGGCTGCGGACGCTTCGAATGGCGCGTGCTCGACTGGAACGAGCCGTCGATCCGCTTCTACGAGTCGCTCGGCGCGACCGTGATGCCCGAATGGCAGCTGGTGCGCATGACCGCGGACGAGTTCGGCGCGCTCGCCGGGCGATGAGCGAAGCCGCCGAGACTGCCGAGGCGATGATCGCGCAGGCGCGTGCGCTGGAGGCCCGCTCGCCCGAGGAGGCTGGGCGGCTCTATGCAAGGGCGCTCGCCGCCGCCCCCGCCAACCTCGATGCGCACAACGCGTTGGAGCGCCTTGGCGCGAAGGAGCGCTACAGCGCGTGGATGATGGTGAACTGCGTGATCGACCCGCGCGACGACATCTTCCACTTCTTCGCCAACGAGCCGCTCGGCAAGAACCCGGTGCGCGAATACCTGAGCGACGGCTGGCGCACGTTGAGCGAGCTGCTGCTGTTGATGGACGCGCTGGGCCAGCCGCTCACCACGGTGGGCTCGATGCTGGAATTCGCCGCGGGCTTCGGGCGCTTCACGCGCCACCTCGCGCGCGCGATTCCGGGGCGGGTGAGTGTCTCCGACATCCATCCCGGATCGGTGGAATTCCAGCGCGCGCAGTTCGGAGTCGACGGCTTCTACTCGTCGCACGACCCGCGCACGCTCGCGATCCCGGGGCGCTACGACCTCGTCTTCGTGCTGTCGATGTTCACCCACCTGCCGACCGCGATGTGGGCGCCGTGGCTCGCGAAGCTCTTCTCGGCGGTGCGTCCTGGCGGGCACCTGGTGCTCACCGTGCACAACGAGTCGCTCGCCGCGCATTTCGGCCAGCGCTACCGCCCTGACGGCACGCTCTTCATTCCCACCAGCGAATCGCGCGAGCTGGAAGGCGAGCAGTACGGCACCACGTTCGCGACGCGCGCATGGGTCGAGGAGGAGGTGCGGCGCGCCTTGGGCGAGCCCGTGGCCCTGTTTCGCGAGAGCGCCTTCTGGCACGGCCAGGCGGCGGTCGCTGTCCGCGCCCCACGTTGACGCCCGGTCGGGGGCCGCGTAGCATCTAAAAACATAAACGAAACAAGCACTAATAGGATGAACTTCGGGAGGAACTTCAAGTACTTAGCGCTGGCCTCGGCACTCGGGTGGGCCGCCGCCGTCGCCGCCCATCCGCAACCCTCCCCACCCGCCGTTCCGGCGCTGCCGTCGGCCTTCGCCGACCCCGAGGACGTCCCGCTTCCCGATCCCGACCTCTGGGGGCGAATCCGCGTGGGCTTCATGCTCGAGGCGCTCGACTCGCCGCTCGTGGCGGAGCATGAGCAGTGGTACGTAAGCCGTCCCGAGTACATCAAGCGCTTCGTCGACCGGGGCAGCCGCTACCTGCACTACATCGTCGAGCAGGTCGAGAAGCGCCACATGCCCATGGAGATCGCGCTGCTGCCGGTGGTGGAGAGCGCCTTCAACCCGAAGGCCTACTCGCGCTCCAAGGCGGCGGGCCTGTGGCAGTTCATCCCGTCGACGGGCAAGGACTACGGGCTTTCCCAGGATTGGTGGAAGGACAACCGCCGCGACGTGATCGCCGCCACCGACGCGGCGCTGAGTTACCTCGAGCGCCTGCACGCGCGCTTCGGGAGCTGGGAGCTCGCGCTCGCCGCGTACAACTGCGGCGAGGGCTGCGTCGGACGCGCCATCGCCTACAACCAGAAGCGCGGCCTTCCCACCGACTACGCTAGCCTCTCCCTCCCGGGCGAGACCCGCAACTACGTGCCCAAGCTCTTCGCGGTGAAGAACATCGTGCTCGCGCCCACCAACTACGGCATCGAGCTGGAAAGCGTCCCCGACCAGCCCTACTTCACCGAGGTCCAGGCGCCTTCGAAGATCGACGTGAAGGTGGCGGCGAAGCTGGCCGGCATGAGCGAGGACGACTTCGTCGCGCTGAACCCCGCGCACAACAAGCCCGTGGCCGCGGGCACGGGCAACTTCATCCTGCCGGTGGACCGCGCCGAATCCTTCCGCGCCAACCTCGAGGCGTACGACAAGCCGCTCGTGAGCTGGACCACCTACCAGGCGAAGCGTGGCGAGTCCATCGACTCGATCGCCAAGGGCCACAACGTCGCCGCCTCGCAGCTGAAAACCGCGAACGGGGAGATGAAGCTCGACAGGAAGAGCCGCCTGCGCGTTGCCACCGCCATCATGGTGCCGATGAGGCCGGGGCTCGCGCCGCAAGCCGTCAAGGTGGCGCAGGTGACGCCGATGGCTCCCGCGCCGGCCGCGCGCGGCGCGCTCGCGCCCGCTTCCGCGACCCTGCACCTCTACACCGTGCGAGCCGGCGACACGCTCTACGGCATCGCCCAGCGCCACAGCACGCGCGTCGACACGCTCATGCACCTGAACCGCCTCAGTGCGAGCGTGAAGCTCCAGCCCGGCGCGAAGCTCCGCCTGCCCTGAACTTTATCGCTTGCCGGCGATCTCGGCGAAGAAGGCCTCGTTGGAAGGCGCGCGGCCGAGGAAGCGGCGCACCAGGCTCATCTCCTCTTCCTGCCCGCCCTGCGCGAGGATGATGTCGCGATAGCGCGCGCCGACCTTCGGATCGAGCATGTTGGCCTTGAAGGCAGAGAGCATGTCGAGCGCGAGAACCTCCGACCACATGTAGCCGTAGTAGCCCGCGCCATACTGGTTGGCGATGTGGCTGAAGGAGGACGGGAACGAGGTGCCCTCGACGAAGCCGAGCGGGGAAGCCCGCTCGATCGCCTTCCAGACGGCGAGCGGCGGCTGGGGATCGGTCGCGAGCGCCATGTCGAAGGTCGCGTACTGCCACTGGCGCGCGTAGCGCAAGCCCTGCCCGTAGCGGCGCGCCGATTCGAGCCGCGCGATGTCCTCGCGAGTGAGCTGCGGGCACTCCGCGCAGACCTCCTTGAATAGCGCGAGCGGCTGCTCGCGGCGCGCCCATTCCTCGAACATCTGCGACGGCGCCTCGACGAAGTCGCCCTTCACGCTGGTCCCGGCGTGGGGGTTGTAGTCGGCGCGTGACAGCACGCCGTGCAGCACGTGGCCGAACTCGTGCATGAGCGTCTCGAGCTCGTCGTGATTGAGGCCCGCGCGGTCGAAGTTGGTGACCAGCGCCGAGAGCGGCGTGCGCCCGGTAAGCCGGCTCACGCCGCGCAGCGGGAACGCCGCGGCGTGATTGAACTTGCCCTCGCGCGGGAAGAGGTCGAGGTAGAAGCCAGAGATGAAGCGCCCGGTCTTCGCGTCGACGACGTCGAAGTAACGCACGTCCGGATGCCATGCCGCGACCTTGACCTCCTTGAACTTCACGCCGTAGAGCGTCTCGGCCACGCGCATCGCGTAGGCGACCGACTTGTCCGTGGGAAAGTACTTGCGCAGCTTCTCCTGGTCGACGCTGAAGCGCTCGCGGCGCACCTTCTCCGAGTAGTACGCCAAGTCCCAGCGCTCGATCTTCGTCCCGGCGAGGGCCGTGGCGAGGTCGCGCGCCTTCTCGGCGCGCAGCTCCTCGACATCCTTCTTCTCCAGCTCGGTCACCGCGCTCTTCACGTCGGCGAGGAATTTGGCGACGGTCTCGGGCGTCTGCACCATCTTGCGGCGCAGCGCGTAGTGCGCGTAGGTGGGAAGCCCGTAGAGCCCGGCCAGCTCCTGCCTCAGCTTGAAGATCTCCAGGAGAATGTCGAGGTTCTGCGCGCCGCCCTGGTTCAGCTTGGCGATGTAGTAGCGGCGCCGCGCGTCGCCGTTACGGGCGTTCTGCATGAACGGGATATAGGACGGCGTGTCGAGCGCGAGCACGTAGTTGCCGTCGGCGTCGAGCTTCCTGTCCTTCAGGTAGGTCTCGGGAAGACCTGCCATCTCATCGGGCTTGAACGTGACGCGCGTCGGATCGTCGCGGATGTTGCGGTCGAACGCCTGGCGCAGCTCCTCGAGCTTGTCGAAGATCTCCTTCGCGCGCGCGCGCTTGTCGGGGGGCAGCGCCACGCCGCTGTCCTCGAAGCCCTCCATGAGGTCCTTCTTCATCTTGGCTTGGTGCGGGTTCGTCGGGGCCGCCGCCTTCACGCGCAGGAAGAGCTTCTCGTCCTGGAAGATCTCGGTGCCGAGGGTGGTGAATTTCTGCAGGCACGGCTCGGCCGCGTCGCGAACCGCCTTGTCGGGCGAGACGCTGCCCAGCAGGTAGACGGGATTCAGCACGTCCTCCATCTGGATCTGCAGCCGGTTCCACTCATCGAAGATCGCGCCCGCGCCGCGCCGGGCTTGCATCGCAACGATGGTGCGCTTGGCGGTGGCCACGCCCTCCTCGCACGCGCGGGTTACGCCGGCGGCATCGTAGAGGGGCGCGAGCGGGCGCTCGCGCGGGGCCGAGGGACTGGAAGCGGCGCCGGCGGGCAAAGCCGCGGCGAGCGCGAGGAACGCAATGGCGAAACGCATGGTGGACTCCGGATCAGGAAGGCTGGGCGGCGAGCTCGTAGCCCTTGGGAATGGAAGACAGGAGCTTCCTCGTGTATTCCTCGCGCGGGTTGAGGTAGATCTCGTCGGAGT
>JBDTXQ010000189.1:0-5722 GCA_040006115.1 Usitatibacter sp. | reverse complement strand
GTGATCCCGAGCAACGAGGGCCGCGGCTACGTGCTGCGCCGCATCGCGCGCCGCGCCATGCGCCATGGCTACAAGCTCGGCCAGAAGCAGCCGTTCTTCTACAAGCTCGTTCCCGACCTCGTCCGCGAGATGGGCGATGCCTATCCGGAGCTGAAGCGCGAGGGCGAGCGCGTCACCGCCACCCTCAAGCAGGAAGAGGAGCGCTTCGCCGAGACGCTCGAGACCGGCATGTCGATCCTCGAGTCGGCGCTCGCCGGCAACGCGAAGCGGCTCGCGGGTGACATCGCGTTCAAGCTCTACGACACCTTCGGTTTCCCCGTCGACATGGTCGCCGACATCGGCCGCGAGCGCGGCTTTGAGATCGACATGGACGCGTTCAACGCCGCCATGGCGACGCAGCAGGAGCGATCGCGCTCGGCGTCGAAATTCAAGGCGGGCGCGCAGCTCGACTACAAGGGCGCGAAGACCGGCTTTCGCGGCTACGACACACTGTCCGAAGAGGGCCGGGTGGTCGCACTCTATGCGGGCGGCGCGCCGGTCGATCGCCTGGGCGCGGGCGAGGAGGGCATCGTCGTCCTCGACAAGACCCCGTTCTATGCGGAGTCCGGCGGCCAGGTGGGCGACAAGGGCGAGCTCACCAAGGGCGCGAGCTGCCTCACGCTCTTCGAGGTGCAGGACACGCAGAAGATCCAGCCCGGCGTCTTCGGCCACCACGGCGTGGTGAAGACGGGCGAGCTCAAGCTGGGCGACGTCGTCGCCGCGCAGGTGGATATGGACAAGCGCATGCGCACCGTGCGCCACCATTCGGCGACGCACCTCATGCACAAGGCGCTTCGCGAAGTGCTTGGCGAGCACGTCCAGCAGAAGGGCTCGCTCGTCGATGCCGACAAGACGCGCTTCGACTTCAGCCACGGCGCGCCGATGACCGCGGACGAGATCCGCCGCGTCGAGGACCTGGTGAACGCCGAGGTCCTGCGCAACGACGCCACAACGTCGCGCGTCATGCCGATCGACGACGCGCAGAAGCTGGGCGCCATGATGCTCTTCGGCGAGAAGTACGGCGACGAGGTGCGCGTGCTCGACATCGGCTCGTCGCGCGAGCTGTGCGGCGGCACGCACGTGGCGCGCACTGGCGACATCGGTCTCTTCCGCATCGTGGCCGAGGGCGGCGTGGCGGCCGGCATCCGCCGCGTGGAAGCGATCGCGGGCACCGTCGCGCTCGCGCTGGTGCGCCAGGAGAGCGAGCGCCTCGCGCGCGTCGCCAACACCCTCAAGGCCCAGCCCCAGGAGATCGAGGTCAAGCTCGCGAACGTCCTCGAAAGCATGAAGCTCCTGGAGAGGGAGGCTTCGCGCGCCAAGCAGAAGATGGCGGCGAGCGCTGGCGACGACCTTGCCGGGACCGCGGTCGACGTGAAGGGCGTGAAGGTGCTCGCGGCCCGGATCGACGGCGCCGACGTGAAGACGCTGCGCGAGACGCTCGACCAGCTGAAGGGCAAGCTAAAGTCGAGCGCGATCGTGCTCGCCGCCTCCGAAGGCGAGAAGGTGAGCCTCATCGCGGGCGTGACCCAGGATCTCATCGCGCGGGTGAAGGCGGGCGAGCTGGTCAACTTCGTGGCTCTGCAGGTGGGCGGCAAGGGGGGCGGGCGCCCCGACATGGCGCAGGCGGGGGGCACCAGCGCGAAGGACCTCCCCAAGGCCCTCGCGTCGGTGAAGGGATGGGTCGAAGAGCGCTTGTAGAACTCCAACAAGCCGGCTGAAGCCGGCAGAAGGGCGGTCCGATGGACATGCTGCAAGACTTCCTGGTTGGCCTGGCACCATCCACCCTCTTCTTCGCCGTCATCACCGTGCTCGTGGTGGTGGCGGTCATCCGGGTTCGCAGGGAGCGCGGCAAGCAGGCACGCAACGAGGCGCTCTTCGTCTCGATGTTCCCCGACCTGCAGCCCTACTACCACCCCGCGCGAGTCTTCGAGTACGTGAAGGCGAGGCTCGCGCAGGCACCGCCGCGCAGCGGCAAGGTGTGGAAGGATCCGCCCGGATTCGCCGGCCGCACCGCCGACATCCGCTTCGAGGGCGAGCGCGAGGTGGTGCGCATCCTCGATGCCGCGGGCGCGCTGCTCACCCAGTTCATCTTCGAGGATCACAAGGAAGGCGGCGCGATCCGCATCGGCAAGGGCAAGCTCACTGCAAGCACGCGCATGGCGCAGCCGCGCGTGCGCTACTGGCATCCTGACCGCGAGTTCAAGTGGACGCCGGCCTCGTGGATCTTCAAGACGCCGTTGGCCGAGCGTCCCTTCGAATCGAGCGAACGCGGATCGAGCTTCTCGAGCGACTCGTCTTCGTCCTCCTGGTCGTCGCGCGGCGCCGCGGTGGCGCCCTTCGTGGCGGCGGGCGGCGCCTTCGACGGCGGAGGGGCATCGCAGGCGTGGAGCGAAGGCGGCGCGGTGTCCGGTGAATCCACGGCCGCGTCCACGAGCTACTGAGTGATCGCCGGCCACCTCGTCGCACGGCCGATCCCGGGCTTGTTGCCGGTGCGCGACTCGCGCGCGACGCTGCGCGTGCTCATCGCCTCGCTCGCGCCGGGGGGCGCGGAGCGCATCGTCGTGGAATGGGTGGGCGCGGAGCTCGCGCGCGGCCGATCCGTGGAGCTCGCTGTGCTCCATCCGCGCAACCACACCCTCGCCGCGCCCGCGGGGCTCACGCTGCGCATACGTGAGCGTGAATCGCCGGAAGAATTCATGCGCACGCTTGCTGCGGAATGGAGAGACGGCGCCGCGTCGGTGTCGACGCATCTCGTGCCCGACGCCTTCCTCTCGATTCTGTGGAGCGCGGGCGTGCGTACCGTGCCGACGATCCACAATGCGCGCGACGGCTGGCGTAACGACCCGCGTGAATGGAAACCCGAGAACGTCCCGATGGCGATCGCATGCGCCGACAGCGTGCGCGTGGAGCTCCTGGCCGCGGGGTGCGTCGTGCCGGTCGCGACCGTTCGCCATCGCCCCCGCGTCGGCGCGGCGGCTTTCGACGCGGGATTGCGCCGGGAAATCCGCGCCGAGCTCGGAGTGGGTGACTCGACGTTCCTGGTAGGCGCCGTCGGCGCGATCAAGCGGCAGAAAGATTACCGGCGCGCGATCGAGGTGCTGGCGAGGCTCGTGAAGCGGCGCGACGCGGCGCTCGCGATCCTCGGCGGCGCGCTCGATGCCGAAGGGTTGGCGGAGCTCGACCGCTTGGTCGCCCGTGCCGTCGCCCTCGGCGTCGCCGCGCGGCTTCGCCTTCCCGGATTCGTGCCGATGATCGAGCCGTATCTGGCCGCGTGCGATGCCGTCGTCAACGTGAGCCGCTTCGAGGGGCTTTCCATCGCGACGCAGGAGGCATTGGCCGCCGGGCTTCCGGTGGTGGCCGCGCGCGTAGGCGGGCAGGGCGAGATCTCCCACGCGGCGCTCACGCTCCTCGACGCGCATGCCGCAGCCGAGGAATTCGCGGCGCACCTCGCGACGCACCGGGTGCGCGCGTCGCTCGTCGCGGCGCCGTTCGCGCGAGCGCCGCGCATCGCGTCCGCGGCGCTCGCCCACCGTGCGCCCACGGGCGCGCTCATCGACACGCTCTTCGTGACCGCGAACCTCAACGCGGGTGGCGCGCAGCGCTCTCTCGCGAACCTCGCCGCCGCGCTCGCCGGGCGCCATCGCATGGCGATCGCGGTGTGCGGCGAGACCACTGCAACGCAGTTCGCGGACATGCTGCGCGGCGCCGCGGTCGAGGCATTCAGGCCCGCGCCGGATGCGGATCCGATCGCCGCCGCCGAATCGATCCTCGCGCATGCGGGCGAGCGCGGCGCGCGCAACGTCTGCTTCTGGAACGCCGACCCCCGCGTGAAGCTCGCCGTTGCGAAGTTCGCGACCGAGGGGTTGCGCCTCCTCGACGTGAGCCCAGGGGCTTACGCGTTCGCGGAAATGGAAGAGGCGCGAGGATTCGCAGCGTGCATTGCCTATTCCGGCGCGTACTACTACGCGCGCCTCGACGCTCTCGTCCTGAAATACGGTGCCGCGGCGCACCCGCCGTGCAGGCGGGTCGAGTTGATCCCCAATGGCGTGGCGTTGCGGCCTGCACGCGAGGCCGCGCCCGGCTATCCGCGTTTCCTGGTGAACGGGCGCATCGCGCCGAGCAAGCGCATCGAGGCGATCGTCGACGCATTCCGCCGAGTGAGCGCCGTGCATCGCGATGCGCAGCTGCATGTGGTGGGCGCCGCCGAAGAGCGTCATGTGGGCTACGCCGCCGCGTTGAGGGCGCGCGCCGCGGGCCTCGCGGTGCGCTTTCGCGGGGCCGCCGCGGACCTCGCGCCCGTTGACGAGCCCTTCACGGCGGCGCTCGTCCTGGGCACGCACCAGGGCTCGCCCAACGCCGTGCTCGAGGCGATGGCGGCGTCGATCCCGGTGATCGCCAACGATAGCGGCGGCACGCGTGAGCTGGTCGTGGATGGCCACACCGGCTGGCTGCTCGCCGAAGACGCGCCGAGCGGGGCGCTCGCTGCGGCGATGCTCGAGGCGATCTCGGATCCCGCGGAATGCGCCGAGCGGGCGCGCCGCGCCCGCGAGCTCGTGCGAAAGGCCCACGGGCTCGACGCCATGGCGCGCAAGTATCTTGCGATCCTCGACGCGGGAAGCGCGCCCCGGCATGAGAAAATGGACGCATGGACTTCAACTTCTGCCCCTGGTGCGCCGCGCCCCTCGCTGCGCGCGCCGTCGCCGGCGACGGCGGTCCCGTAGACCGCCTGGCGTGCCCCGCGCCGTCGTGCGGGTACGTGAACTGGAATAACCCCACGCCCGCGGTCGGCGCCGTCGTCGAGCACGAGGGCGAGGTCATCCTCGCGAGGAATGCGAGTTGGCCGCCCGGCTTCTTCGCGCTCGTCACCGGCTACCTCGAGGCTCGCGAGGATCCGCTGCACGCCGTCGCGCGCGAGGTGAAGGAGGAGCTCGACCTCGAAGTGGTGGAGACGAACCTCGTCGGCAACTACATCTTCGAGCGCAAGAACGAAATCATGCTTTGCTACCACGTGGTGGCGCGCGGCACGGTGAAGCTGAGCGCGGAGCTCGCAGAGTACCGGCGCTACCAGCCCGCGGAGCTGAAACCCTGGAGGCGCGCGACCGGGCTCGCGGTCGCCGACTGGATGCGCTCCCGCGGCCTCGCGTTCGAGTGGGACGATCGCCCTGCCTTGCGCGCGGAGCACGAGCGCACATGAGCGCCACGGCGCAGAGCGCGCGCATCACGAGTTACCTGCGCACCGCCGGCCTCGAGTCGCTGGTCGGCCGCGAGCGAGACGTCGAGCGGGCGGTGCTCGACCTCGTCGACGCGATGAGCGAGAAGGTCGCGGTCACTGATCCGGGGTCGCTCTACACCTATCCGGTGCCGATGATGACCGAGGACGGCGCGTGCTCGATCGTGGAGCAGCTCGCGCCCGTGCCCTACGACCTGGCGGCGATCCTCGGCGGGCGCTCCGAGCAGGCGACGCGCCGCCTGGCGCTCCTCGAGCGGCTGGTGGAGCGCGTTCGGGAGACCACCGGTGCCGACTGGGTCGGCGTCTACCAGCGGCGCACCGGCGTGGCTGGGGTCCCGGTGCTGGTAAAAGTCTCGTACATCGGGCGCGCGAGCCGCGGCGAGTTCCCCCTCACCACGGACTTCGCCGAGCGCAGCACCAACAGCACCGTCGGCCTCACCGGGCGCGCCACGG
>JBDTXQ010000188.1:0-5733 GCA_040006115.1 Usitatibacter sp. | reverse complement strand
TGAAGAGGAGCAGCATGTCGTTGCTCCAGTTGCCGGTGATCACCGTGTCGGCGCCGGAGGCCTTGATCTTGGCGACGTAGGGCGAGAAGTCCTGCACCTTCTGCAGCGGGTGCAGCTCGTCGCCGACGATCTGGATGTCGGGGCGCTTGGCGGCGAGCATCGTCTTGGCCGCGGCCGAGACCGCCTTGCCGAACGAATAGTCCTGGTTGATGAGGTAGACCTTCTTTACCTTCGGCTCCCTGGCGATCGCGTCGGTGAGCGCCGCCATCTTCATGTCGACGTCGGCGTCGAAGCGGAAATGCCAGAAGTGGCACTTCTCGTTGGTGAGGGCCGGGTCGATCGCCGCGTAATTGAAGAAGAGCACTTCCTTGCCCGGATTCCTCTCGTTGTGTTTGAGGACAGCATCCGTGATCGCGTGCGCGACAGAGCTGCCGTTGCCCTGCAAGACGATGCGCGCGCCCTCGTCGATCGCCTTCTTCAGGACGATGAGGGACTCCTGCGGGCTCACCTTGTTGTCGAACGAGAGGACCTCGATCCTTTCCCCGTTCAGGCCGCCCGCGGCGTTGATCTTGTCCGCGTAGAAGACGACGTGCTTCTGCGCGTTCACCCCGGCGCTGGCGGCGCCTCCCGAGAGCGGGTCGATGTAGGCGATCTTGAGGTCGGCGGCGGCGGGGCCGGCGCACAGGGCGGCGGCGAGGGTGAGGCTGAAGAGACGCGGGCGCTTGCGCATGTCGGATTCCCCGGTGGCGGACGAAGCCGCTATTTTGCACCAGCCGGGAAACCGGCCCTCGGGGAGCGCCGCGTTACGGCCAGTTACCGCTTGTTGCGCGTTACGGCACGTTACATAGGTTGTATATGCAACTAAAGTGATGCTATGTTCTGACGGCGATGCGATCCCTGGAGACAGCGCAAGTGAAGGTCCCCAATGCCGGGCCCCGCGGCTCGCGGCACCGACGCAGCCTCACCGAGAAGATCGCGATCGTGCGCGAGTCGATGACGCCCGGCATGTCGGCGGCGCACGTCGCCAAACGCCACCAGATCGCGCTGAACGTCCTCTACTACTGGCGCAAGGTCTACCGGGAGATCGTCGAGACCGACCTCACGGCGGCACCCTCGCCGACCGCGGGAATGGAGGGCGAGATCGCTGACCTGCAGCTGCAGGTGCGCAACCTCGAGCGCCTGCTCGGCCAACGCACCCTCGAGGTGGCCCTCCTGAAGGAGAAGCTCGGCATGCCCGGAAGCGGAGTCGACGTCGATGAGTAGCATCCCCCGCCGCCGCCATGTGCACCTCGGAGCAAGGCTCGACGCGATCGCGAGGATACGCGTCGGCACGGCCACGCCCCAGCAGGTCGCGCTCGAGCTCGAGGTGGGCGCCGTCGACGTGCTGCGCTGGATGGAGGTCCACGCGGAGGAAAGGAACATGACGCTCGACGAGGTGCGCGTGCCACCCGACGTGCTGCGCCTCTCGCGGCGCGCCGAGCGCCTGGTGGAGCTCATTGCCACCGCCGACGTGACCCTGCGCGTGCTGAACCGGATGCTCGCCGAGGCGGCATCAGGAAAGGCGAGGTTGCGCGTCAACTGACGGCCGATTTCAACAAAATTGGAGAGAAGTAGCCGCTTGGGAGTGTCGCGGTTGCACGCGAGCAACGCGCGCCGCGGCGAGAGTTGAATTCCGTTGACGCTCCCATGCGCTGCTCTTTAACGTTCGAACGCTAAACAAAAATCCCTGGGGAAAACATGAAACGCAAAGATGAGAAATTGGTGATTGCAGTGATCGGGGCCTTGGGCCTCGCAGCCGTCGCGCCGGCGGCGTGGGCGCAGCAGCCCGCAGCCAAGGAGCGCATCGAGGTCACCGGATCCAACATCAAGCGCGTGGAAGGCGAGACCGCGCTGCCGGTGACCGTGATCACGCGCGAGGAGATCGACAAGTCGGGCGCCACCAACGCGTTCGAGCTTCTGAACCTGGTGTCGGCCAATAGCAGCCTCGCCAACGCGTCGTACACGAGCACCATCGGCGCGACCACCTTCTCGGCGAACACCGCCTCGCTGCGCGGCCTCTCGGGCGGGCGCACGCTCGTCCTCGTCAACGGCCATCGCGTCAACGGATTCGCGGGCGAAGTGAACGGCGTGCAGGGCGTGAACCTCTCGGTGATCCCGTTCGCGGCGATCGAGCGCGTCGAGATCCTCAAGGACGGCGCTTCCGCCGTGTACGGCTCCGATGCGGTCGCGGGCGTGATCAATTTCGTCATGCGCTCCGACTACAAGGGGGCGGAGGCGACGGCATTCTATGGCTCGCCCACGCGCACCGGCGGTGGGCAGCAGGAGAAGTACAGCGGCTCGATCGGATTCGGCGACCTCGCCACGCAGCGCTTCAACTTCTCCCTGTCGGCGTCCTACCAGAACCAGAAGCACCTCGACCAGGTGGACCGTAACTTCTCCAACACCTCGGTGCGCGACGACATCGGGCTGGTGGGCATTTCGAGCAACACGTTCCCGGGGCGCATCTCCACCGGCGGCATCGGCGTGCCGAGCGCACCGAACTGCGCGCCCTCGATCTTCTTCAACGACCCGCTGGCGGGGCTCAATGGCTGCTTCTACGACCCCGCCGCGGACAAGGGCGTGCAGGGAATTCCCGACAGCAAGACCAAGAATCTCTTCGGCTCCCTCAAGTTCCAGCTCACCAACAACTGGCAGGCGTACGCAACCGCCCTATACGCCGAGGACGTGAACCGCTTCAAGATCCAGCCGGCGCCGATTTCGCGCGTGTTCTTCTTCGGACCGAATTCGGACATCCGCGCCACCGTCACTATCCGACCGACCAGCCCGTTCTATCCGACCGCGCTCGCCAACGCTGCGGGCGTGGGCGGCCAGCCGCTCGACGTGCGCTACCGCGCCTACGAGAACGGCGGGCGCGACACCACCGACACCAACAAGGGCGGCCAGATACTCGGAGGCCTCAAGGGCTCCGTCGGAAGCTGGGACACAGATATCTCGTACACCTACTCGGAGGGCAAGGTCAAAGATGTGCTGAACGGTGGTTTCCCCCTGTACTCCCGCCTGCTTCCGCTGCTGAACGGCGGCACCGTGAACCTTTTCGGCACCAACACCCCCGCGATCGTGCAGCAGCTCCAGGCGACCAACTACGTGGGCGAGACGTTCCACGGCAAGTCGACCAACGGCGGCGTCCAGGGCAAGGTTTCCGGCGAGCTCTTCAACCTGCCCGCGGGGCCGCTCGCCGTCGCGTTCGGAGCCGAAGCTCGCAAGGAGAAGCTCGAGCAGGTCGCGGCGCCCGTGCTCTCGACCGGTGATCTTTCCGGCTTCGGCGGGAACATCAAGAGCGTTTCGGGCGACCGCGACGTGAAGGCAATCTACGCCGAGGTGAACGTACCGGTCGTGAAGACGCTCGAGGCCAACTTCGCCCTGCGCACCGACGACTACAGCGACTTCGGACGCACCACGAACCCCAAGGCCGCGCTGCGCTGGCAGCCCAATCGCGACTTGCTGGTGCGAACCTCGTACGGCAAGGGCTTCCTCGCGCCGTCGCTCTTCCAGCTCTTCTCGCCGCAAATCGGCAGCGTCACCGCCGCCGGCACGAGCGACCCGATCCGCTGCCCGGTCACGCATGAGCAGGGCATCGACTGCATCACGCAATTTCCGATCACGTTCGGCGGAAACCCCGGGCTGCAGCCCGAGAAATCGGAGCAGGCGACCTTCGGCGTCGTGTTCGAGCCCACCCGCGCGCTATCGATGTCGGTCGACTACTTCAAGCTGCGCCTGAAGAACACGGTCACCAACGGAGTGCCCATCGCGACCATCCTCGCGGACCTCCAGCAGTACGGAGGGCTGGTGACGCGCGCGCCCGCAACGCCCAACTTCCCGAACCTGCCGGGGCCCATTACCAACATCCTGCAGACTTTCGTGAACCTCGGCGCCGTCCACATCGAGGGCCTGGATCTCGAGGCTCACTACAAGTGGCCGCGCGGGAGCTGGGGGAGGCTGCGCCTCGACGTGAACGGAACGTACTTCATCCGCTACGACGGGCAGAATCTCGATGGCTCGTACACCGGCGTCGTTTCAAACGCGCTGGGCTCCCCCGTCACGGGCGTGATCCCTCGCTGGAAGCACTATGCGGTCGCGTCGTGGGACTCCGGCCCCTGGGCGCTTTCGCTCGCCCAGAGCTACATTTCGGGCTATGTCGACGTGAATACCGACCTGGACGGCAACGAGCGCCGGGTGAGCTCGCAATCGCTCTTCGACGTGCAGGGCTCGTACACCGGCTTCAAGCACCTCACGCTGACTTTGGGCGTGAAGAACATGCTCGACACCAACCCGCCCGCGACAAACACGCGAGTGTCGTTCCAGGCGGGGTACGACCCGCAGAACTACGACGCGCGCGCGCGCTTCGTGTACGGAAGCATCCGCTACGAGTTCAAGTAGCGCGTGGCGGGCAGTAGGCAAAAAGGGGCCTCACGGCCCCTTTTTCTTTGCGAGGTCGATGTCGACGTACTTCCAGAACGCGTTGTTCTGCACCAGCGGCCTGCGATAGCCCACCACCCACGGATACCACATGTCGGTGAGGATGCGATGCGCGTTGAGCTTCCAGGGGGCATACGCGACGACGAGCTTGGCCATCGCCTGGTAGACCCTGGTGCGCTCGGGCGAATCGGGCATGAGGCGGGCTTTCTCGTAGAGCCGGTCGTACTCGGCGAGCTTGAAACGCGCCTGGTTGAAGGTGCCGATGTGCGGGCCGTAGAGGGAGGAGAGCCACGTGTCGGCGTCGGGTGCGGAGGCTGCGCCGCCCAGCTGCCACATCATCAACTTGCCGGCGACGCTTTCCTTGAGCAGGTCGGGCCATTTCCCCTTGCGGAAAGTGATCTTCAGCTCGATTGCGTCCATGCTGCGCTTCCACAGCTCGTCCACCTGCTGGTCGAGGGCCGTCGGCGTGGAGTTGAACTTGAGCACGAGCGGGCTGCCGTCGGGCATCTCGCGGTAGCCGTCGCCGTCGCGGTCGATGTAGCCGAACATGTCGAGCAGTGCCTTCGCCCTCGGAACGTCGTAGTCGTTGGCCGTGGTGCGGAACGCGGGATCGTAGCCGGCCACGCCGGGGCTGTACGGCGTGTTCGCGGGGATCGCCTGGTTCTTGCGGATGATGGCGATGTCGTCGCGTGAGTTGTAGGCGAGGGAGATGGCGCGCCGCAGCGCCACCTTGTCCGCGGTGTAGCCCCCGACCACCGGGTCGTCCATGTTGAAGTAGGCGTAGGTGAGGTCGAGCGCCGGGGTCTGCGACATCACGATGCCGCGCTTCGCGAGGTTCGGCGCGAGCTTGTTGTTGGGCGTGGCCACGTTGGCGAACTCGTTCGGTACGATCGAGATCATGTCCATCTCGCCGTTGAGGAACGAGAGCCAGCGCGGCTGGGCCTCCTCGATCACGTTCACCTCGACGCGGCCGACCAGGGGCAGGCGCTTGCCTTTCATGCGCGCGAGGATCTCGAGGCCCTCCGCATCGCCCGCCGCGGGCTCGCCGTCGAAATATTCCTCGCGGAAATTCGGATTCGGCTCGAACACGAGCTTCGCCGAGCGCTTCCAGAACGCGACGCGGTAGGCGTTGGTGCCCACTGGGTGCGCGCCGACGTCGCTGCCATAGCGCTCCACGACCTCGCGGGCCACCGCGCACGAGGCGCGGCAGTCGGCGAAGTTGTAGATGAAGTTGTAGAAGGGCTGGTTCAGCTTCAC
>JBDTXQ010000187.1:0-5736 GCA_040006115.1 Usitatibacter sp. | reverse complement strand
GGATAGTCCGGCTCGTCCACCCGCACCACGCGGCAGAGGTCATTCTGCCAGAGCACGGGCCCGCCGGGGCTGGAGCAGAATTCGCACGCCTTCGTCAAAACGGCTGCCTCGAGATGGGCTTCGATCCCGACACGCCGTCGATCGTGTAGCTCATGACGCCGGTGTTGATGTCGGTGAAGGTGAAAGTGACCGTCCCGGCGGATTGGGCGTTGAGAGCCGCGGGGTTGTACGCGGCGCCCGCCCAAGGGGAGCCGGTGGTGCGGTAGGCCGCGCCGGTGAAGACATTCGCCGCAGTCCAGGCGCCGCCGGGAATTACGTACCAGACGGTCTTGCCGGAGGCGTCGTATGTGTACCAGACCGAGAAGAGCGTGCGGTATTGCTGGCTGATCGCCACGCCCCAGCCGTTCTGCGCGCTGCCGCCCCACCACAGGTCGCCGTACATGCCGACGGGCGTCGAATTCGTGGGATCGCCGAAGGGTTGGCGGGTGATCGACTTCGTGCCGGACGCCCCGTTCAGCGTGTAGGCGAGGGTCGCGGTGGTGGCGCTGGTGAAGGTGAGGGTCGCCGAGCCCACCGGGGGGTTGGCGGCGAACCTCGTGCCGTCGTAGGCGCCGAACCACGATCCCGAGGGAATGTAGAGCGAGCCCGTGAACGTGGTGAAGCCCGCGTTCCAGGTGCCTCCCGGCAATACCGCCCACAAGGGCTGGCCCTGCAGGTCGTAGATGTACATCGCGCCGAAGATCACCGAGCCGTGCTGGGTGATGCTCATGCCCCAGCCGTTCTCCGCAACGCCGCCCCACCAGAGATCTTGGTAATCGGGGGCGCCGCTCGCGCTCAACGCAACCTTGAACATGCCGCGCCCGTACGTCGCGGCGCCGAGCGTGTTGTCGTCGATCCAGAAGAGCTCACGCACGCGGATGTTCGCGGGGCCCTCGTTGGTCGTCGACCACGTGGCGCCGCCATTCTCGCTCGTGAAAATGCCGACCGATGTCGCCGCGTAAAGCCACCCGGAATGCGCGGCGTGGCGCTTCACGTCGAAAATCGGTGCGGCGGGCAGGTTGCCGGTGATGGAAGTCCAGGTGGCGCCGCCATCGAGCGTCTGCCACAGGTTGTTGGGGCTGAAGCCGGTGAGCGCCACCATCACGCGGTTGGGATTGTCGCGGTCGATCACGATTCGGTTCACCGCGCGCAACGGGATCACGCCCTGCGCAACGCGGGTCCAGGCTGGCGCCGCGCCGGTGCCGTCCTGCGTGCGGTAGATCTCGCCGTTGTTGTGGCCGACCCAGATCAGGTTGCTGTTGCCCTCGGCCACCGCGATGGCGTTGATGAAGTTGTCGGTTGCCGCCGATGGTGCCTTGATCGAGCTCCAAGTGACCGGCGTCGCGCGCGCGTTCTCGGCGAGCCAGAGCGAGGCGGCGCCGCCGAGGAGGCGGTTCGAATTGTTCGGATCGAGGATGAAGGGCGCGATGAAGTTCGCCTTCTTGGTCGCGGCGGCGCCGCAGTAGTCGTTGCCGCCTTCCTCCGCGGGCAGCGCCTCGGCGATGCCGTCGCAGATGTAGCTCGACGACTGGCCGCCGTTGATCGAGCGGTGGATCGCGAGGTAGACGTACTCGCCGAAGATCACCTGGTCGTTCACGGGGTCGACCGCGGAGAAACCGCCGTCGCCGCCGCGGAAGGCGCGCCACGTTCCGCCGGCGAGCTGCAACGACCCGTTGTCCTGCGTGCCGCCGATGATGCGGCCCCCGGCCGCGGCGCGTCCCGCGCCGCTGTAGAACTGGGTCACCGCGAGCCCGTTGTTCATGTTCGACCAGCCCGTGGTCGCGACCGTATGGACATTCGCCGCGCGGTAGATGCCGCCGTCGTCGCCGTTGTACAACACGGCATTCGACGTGCCGAAGTTGGGCGGCGAGACCAGGGCATGATGGTCCGCGTGGGCCGAGGCGGGAGCCTGGCGCCAGTCGCTCACCTTCGTGAACGTGGCGCCTGCGTCGCGCGACTGGTAGATGTCGAGCCCGGCGACGACCACGTGGCTCGCGTCGGTGGGATCGACCCAGATCGCGTTGGCATAGTCGCCCTGGCCGCCGAGATGCTCGGGAGTGGAAAGCTGCTGCCACGTGGCGCCCGCATCCGTCGAGCGCCACACCTCGCCCTTGTTGTTGTCCACGGAAGCGTAGGCAAGGCTCGCTTGCGAACGCGAGAACGCGATCTCGATCCGCGCCGTGTTGTTGCGCCCGGAGGGCGAGGCCACGAGCTTCGCGGTGCGCGTCCATGTCACGCCCGCGTCGCGCGAGTAGAGAACGGACCCGTCGTCGAGGCCGGCGAGGGCATTGGCGGGATTGTGCGGATCGAACTCGATGTCGAGCGCTTTCGCGGTGGAGACACGGATCCACGTGGCCCCGCCGTCCCCGGAGCGATACACCGCCCCGCTCGTCCGGGTCGTGTTGGTGAGGGCCGCGAGGATCACATTGGATTGCGTCGGGTGCACCGCCAGGCGGTTCACGAAGCGCCAGTCGGCGTTGGCGTCGGAGTTGGTCGCGGCGAGGTATTGCCAGGTGTTGCCGCCGTCGGTGGACTTGAACGCGCCGACGCCCACCAGGCCACCGCTCGCTTCGCCGGTGCCCAGGTACGCGATGTCCGCATTGGCCGGATCGAAGACAATGGTCGTGATCGACAGGTTGGGAAAGAAATCCTGGTTTGCGCGCCACGTCGCTCCGCCGTCGAGCGAGATCCACAGGCCCCCCGAAGCGGTGCCGGCGAGCAAGCGCAGCGGGTTGCGCGGATCGAACGCGAGGGCGCGAACCCGGCCCGCGACGTTGGAGGGTCCAAGCGCCTGCCATTGCGAGGGCTTCAGGCCCGCGGCCTTCTCGCTGAATGCCGCCGCGGCAACGAGCGCCTTGCGTTGCTCGTGGGCACGCAGGATCTGGGCGACGGTGGGCGGCCCGTTCTCGTCGGCTTCCATCCTGAGGTTGTACTCGGCGGAGATGAGCGCCTGGTGCTCGCGCTTGCCGGCCTCGTCCTCGTCCCCTTCGGCTTCCTTCTCCTGCCTCGCGGCGGACATATCCATGGGATAGCCCGCCGCCGCCGGCGCGGGCAGCGCGTGCCGCGCCGGCGAAACCATGGCGCACCCGCCCGCGAGGGCGAGGACGATTGTCGCCAGCAGGCGACTTAGCGTGGGATCGCGGTTCATGAAAAAAGTCTACAGAAGAACGCGCTCGATGCCGCCGTGGTTGGCCTTTTCCACGAACTCCTTCATCCAGCCCTCGCCCAGCAGGTGCCGGGCCATCTCGACCACGATGTAGTCGGCGCTCGTCCCCGAATCCGGGTCGTAACGCGACAAGCCCTGCAGGCAGGACGGGCACGAGGTGAGGATCTTCACCTCGCCCGTGAAGCCATCGGCACGCACCTTCGCCGCGCCCTTGCGCATCTCCTCTTCCTTGCGATAGCGCACCTGGGTCGCGATGTCGGGCCGCGACGCCGCGAACGTCCCCGACTCCCCGCAGCAGCGGTCGTTCAGCTCCACCGCCTGGCCCATGAGCTCGTTCACGACCTTGAGCGGCTCGTAGGTCTTCATCGGCGTGTGGCAGGGGTCGTGGTACATGTAGCGCACGCCCTGCACGCCCTCCACCTTCAGTTTCTTCTCCATGAGATATTCGTGGATGTCGAGGAGCCGGCATCCGGGGAAGATCTTGTCGAACTCGTATTTCTGGAGCTGGTCCATGCACGTGCCGCACGACACCACCACGGTCTTGATGTCGAGGTAGTTGAGGGTGGTTGCCACGCGGTGGAAGAGCACGCGGTTCTGGATCGTGATCTTCTCGCCCTGGTCGGCGTGCCCGGCGGAGGTCTGCGGATACCCGCAGCACAGATACCCCGGCGGCAGCACGCAGAGGCTCCCCACGTGGTAGAGCAGCGCCTGCGTGGCGAGCCCCACCTGGCCGAAGAGCCGCTCCGAGCCGCAGCCCGGGAAATAGAACACCGCCTCCGAGTCCTCGGTCATCTTCGCAGGATCGCGGATGATCGGCACCATCGAGGCGTCCTCCACGTCGAGCAACGCGCGCGCCGTCCTCTTCGGCAGGCCCCCGGGCATGGGCTTGTTGATGAAGTGGATCACCTGCGCCTTGAGGGGCGCCTTGCCGACGGTCGCGGGCGGGTGCTTCACCTTGCTCTGCACGAAGGGCGTGCGGCCCCACACCTTGTTCGCGAAGCGCTGCGCGCGGAAGCCGATGTCGATCATCACGGCCTTGATGAGCTTGATCTTCGCCGGATCCTGCGCGGTGAGGAACTGCATCGCCGCCCACGTGCCGATGTTGAAACGGCGCTTCCTCAGCTTCGCGAGGAGGTTCCTCATCGCGATCGACACGTCGCCGAAGTCGATGTCCACGGGGCACGGCGACTCGCACTTGTGGCAGACCGTGCAGTGGTCGGCCACGTCGCCGTACTCGTCGAAGTGGCGGATGGAAACGCCGCGGCGCGTCTGCTCCTCGTACAAGAACGCTTCCGTGAGCAGGCCGAGGGCCAGGATCTTGTTGCGCGGGCTGTAGAGCAGGTTGGCGCGCGGCACGTGCGTGGCGCACACCGGCTTGCACTTGCCGCAGCGCAGGCAGTCCTTCACCGAGTCGGCGATCGCTCCGATGTCGTTCTGCTCGAGGATGAGCGACTCGTGGCCGATGAGGGCGAAGGACGGCGTGTAGGCGTGGCGAAGGTCCGCGCCCGCGAGGAGCTTGCCGCGGTTGAAATGGCCGTCGGGGTCGACGCGCGCCTTGTAGTCGGCGAAGGGCGCGAGCTCATCGGGCGTGAGGTATTCGATCTTGGTGAGGCCGATGCCGTGCTCGCCGGAGATCACGCCACCCAGGTCGCGCGCGAACTGCATGATGCGCGCCACGGCAGCGTTCGCCTGCTGCAGCATCTCGTAGTTGTCGGAGTTCACCGGGATGTTGGTGTGCACGTTGCCGTCGCCCGCGTGCATGTGCAGCGCGACGAAGACGCGACCGCGCAGGACCTCGGTGTGGACGGCGCCGATCGCCGCCATCATCGGCTCGAAGTCGCGCCCGGCGAAGATGCGGCGCAGCGGCTCCAGCAACTCGCGTTTCCACGAGATCACCATCTGGTGCAGCTGCACGCGCGAGAAGACGCTCGCCTCGGGATCTTCGCCGATGGCGCCGGCCTCGAGACCGAGCCCCTCCAGGTCGGTGCGCACCTCGAGCGCGAGGCGGTCGAGGTTGGCGAGGATGAAGGTCCAGCGGCGCGCCACCTTGTCGAGGAGCTCCACCGCCTGCGCGGGACGGTCCGCGAAGAGCGCGGCACGGTCGACCTTGGAATCGGCGTAGACCGGCAGCTCCTTCGCGAAGAGCTCTTTCAGGCGCTCCACCAGGACCAGCTTGTTGGTCACCGAGAACTCGATGTTGATGCGCTCGATGCCCTCGGTGTAGTCGCCCAGGCGTCCGAGCGGGATCACCACGTCCTCGTTGATCTTGAACGCGTTGGTGTGCTTGGAGATGGCCGCCGTGCGCGCGCGGTCGAGCCAGAAGCGCTTCCTCTGCTCGGGCGTGACTGCGATGAAGCCCTCGCCGTCGCGCGCATTGGCGATGCGCACCACGTGGGAAGCCGCTTCGGCCGCCGCGTTCTCGTCGTCGCTCACGATGTCGCCCAGCAGGATCATGCGCGGGCGCCCGCGGCTCTTCGCCTTGGTGGCGTAGCCGACCGCCTTCACGTAGCGCTCGTCGAGGTGCTCGAGGC
>JBDTXQ010000186.1:0-5750 GCA_040006115.1 Usitatibacter sp. | reverse complement strand
AGGAACGGCGGCAGCACGCCGCGATGCAGCCACTTCTCCTCGGCGAGCATCACCACCGCGTGCACCGTCGCGACGATGTAGAGGCTGTAGGCGAGCATCGCGATGGCGAAGTGGAGCGTGAAGAGCGGGTCGCCCCCGTAGGTCACGATGTGGTGCGTGGGGACCGCCGCCTGCAGCAGCACCGCCAGGAGCGCCACGGGCGACATGAGGCCGAGGATGCCGGTAAGCCCCTGGAACGCGAGGCCGCCCAGCCAGTAGATGATCACGGTGAGCCAGACCAGCATCGAGACCGCGTTGGCGACTCCGAGGTCGAGGCCGTCGGCGACGACCACGCGCCGATAGAGCAGCATCCCGTGCAGCACCAGCGCCACCGGCACCACCACGTTTTCGAGGCGCATGTCGCCGCGCGCCGAAGGCCCGCCGGCGAGCGCCGGGCGCGAGGCACGCCATGCCATCCCGGAGAGCAGGAGCCAGCAGGCGGCAGTGCTAAAATACAAAAGCAAATCAGGCATTTCGGTGCCAATAACACGCTAGCTCACCAGTTTACCAATTCCCCATGCTCGACGCCCTGACCCAACGCCTCTCATCCGTCGTCAAGACGCTGCGCGGCCACTCGCGCCTCACCGAGGACAACGTGCAGGACATGCTGCGCGAGGTGCGCCTCGCGCTCCTCGATGCCGATGCCGGAGTGCCCGTGGTGAAGGACTTCGTGGCGCGCGTGAAGGAAAAGGCCCTTGGCCAGGAAGTCGCCGGCAGCCTCACGCCGGGCCAGGCGCTGGTCGGGATCGTCCACCACGAGCTGGCGGATCTCATGGGTGGGGCCAACGCCGCGTTGAGCTTCGCGACCCAGCCGCCCGCGGTGATCCTCCTCGCCGGCCTGCAGGGATCGGGCAAGACCACCAGCGCCGGCAAGCTCGCCCGCCTCATCAAGAACACGATGAAGAAGAAGGTGCTGCTGGTTTCCGCCGACGTCTACCGCCCGGCGGCGATCGAGCAGCTCGCGACGCTGGCGAAATCCCTCGACATCGAGCTCTACCCATCGGAGCCTTCGCAGAAGCCAGTCGACATCGCGCGCGCCGCCGTGGACCACGCGAAGCGCCACTTCTTCGACGTGCTCATCGTCGACACCGCGGGGCGGCTCGCCATCGACGAGGCGATGATGGCGGAGGTGAAGGCGCTCCATGCCGCGGTGCATCCCATCGAGACGCTCTTCGTGGTGGACTCGATGCAGGGCCAGGACGCGGTGAACGTCGCGCGCGCGTTCAACGAGGCACTGCCGCTCACCGGCATCGTCCTCACCAAGCTCGACGGCGATTCGCGCGGGGGCGCCGCCCTGTCGGTGCGCCACGTCACGGGCAAGCCGATCAAGTTCGTCGGCGTCTCGGAGAAGATGGACGGGATCGAGGCCTTCCACCCGGACCGCATGGCTTCCCGCATCCTCGGCATGGGCGACATCCTCTCTCTCGTGGAGGAGGCGCACGCCAAGGTCGACGCCAAGGAAGCGCAGAAGCTCGCCGACAAGTTCAAGAAGGGCAAGGACTTCGACCTCGAGGACTTCAAGTCCCAGCTCACCCAGATGAAGAAGATGGGCGGCATCGCGAGCCTCTCGGACAAGCTCCCGGCGCAGCTCACCAACATGGCGCAGGCTTCCCCCGAGCTCCAGGAGAAGGCGCTGAAGCGCACCGAGGCGATCATCAACTCGATGACGCCGCTCGAGCGCCGCAAGCCCGAGCTTCTAAAGGCTTCGCGCAAGCGGCGCATCGCCGCCGGCGCGGGCGTGCAGGTGCAGGAGGTGAACCGCCTCCTCACGCAGTTCGAGCAGATGCAGAAGATGATGAAGATGATGCGCGGGGGCAACCTCGGCAAGATGATGCGCAACATGAAGGGGATGTTTCCGGGCGGGCGTTGAACGGGCGGGGGTCGCGATGACGATCGGAAGACGGCTGTCGGCTGGCGTTGTCTTGCTTCTCGTGTGCGCGGGCGTGCGCGCGCAGGTCACCTGCACCGAATGCAAGGCGACCGCGCTCGCCACCGCGAGCCAGTGCCGCGCGCAATCGGCGCCGGACACGGACCTCCTCGCGAGCTGCGACAGGACGTACGCCGAGATGAGCCAGGGCTGCCAGGAGGTCGCATGCCGCGCCGAAGCGGGGTCCCAGGGGGCGGCGCAATGCGCCGAATGCGGGAAGGCTGCCGAGGCCGAGATGAAGAAGTGCGCCTCGCTGCCCACCGACGTGCGCGCTGCGTGCGAGGCGCGCACCAGCGCCGCCAGGAAGGCGTGCGAGGACAAGTTCTGCCCCGCGGCGCGGTTGAAATGATCCGCGCGCGCGCCGCCCTCCTCCTCGTCGCGGCGTGGGGCACGCCCTCGCGCAGGCGGCCGCTTCCCACGACGCGTTCACGCTCGAGATCTACCGCGAGCTGGTCGAGATCAACACGGTCCACCCCGAAGGCGACAACACCGCCGCGGCGCGCGCCATGGCGAAGCGGCTGCTCGACGCGGGCTTCGACGCGAAGGATGTCCAGGTGTTCGAGCCCGCGCCTCGCAAGGGCAACCTGGTCGCCCGCTATCGCGGCACGGGCGAGCTGCGCCCCATCCTCCTTCTCGCGCACATCGACGTAGTGGAGGCGAAGAAGGAAGACTGGTCCGATAACCTCGACCCGTTCAAGCTGACCGAGCGCGACGGCTACTACTACGGGCGCGGCACCCTCGACGACAAGGCGATGGCAGCGATCTTTGTCTCCAACCTGATCCGCTATCGCAAGGAGGGCGTGCGGCCGAAGCGCGACATCATCGTCGCCCTCACCGCCGACGAGGAGGGCGGCACGCACAACGGCATGGCATTCCTCCTCAAGGGCCATCGCGCCGACATCGACGCGGAGCTCGCCCTGAACGAGGGCGGCGGCGGAGCGTGGAGGAACGGCAAGCCCTTCGCGCAGGGCGTCCAGGTGGGCGAGAAGTTTTACCAGACGTACATCCTCGAAGCGACGAATGCCGGCGGCCACAGCTCCGTGCCCTCCAGCGACAACGCGATCTACGACCTCGCGGGCGCGCTCGAGCGCCTCTCGACACTGCGGTTTCCCGCGCGTTTCTCGCTCATCACGCGCCTGTACTTCGCGAAGCTCGCCCAGACCGAGAACGGCGAGCTCGCGGCGGCGATGACGGCGTTGTCGCGCAACGAGGCGAGCGAGGCGCAGGTGGCGGAGATCTCGAAGGTGCCGCGCTACAACGCGCAGCTTCGCACCACGTGCGTCGCGACCCGGCTCGAGGCCGGGCACGCGGACAACGCGCTGCCGCAACGCGCGTGGGCGGTGGTGAATTGCCGCCTCCTTCCCGGCGACAAACCGGAGATGGTGGAGGAGGAGCTGCGGCGCGTCGCCGGCGCGCGCGTCTCGGTGAAGGCGCGAAATTCGATCACGGTGAGCGCGGCTTCAGACCCCGAATCGCCGCCGATGAAGACCATCCAGCGCGTTTCCGAGTCGATGTGGCCGGGCATCCCGGTGATGCCGATCATGAGCACGGGCGCCACCGACGGCCTGCAGCTTCGCAATGCCGGGATCCCCGTGTACGGGGTGAACGGGATCTTCGTGGAGCTGGGCGAGATCCGCATCCACGGGCGTGACGAGCGGGTCGCGGTGGCCTCGTTCCGAGACGGCACCGAGTTCCTCTACCGCCTGGTGAAGGCGTTCGCGAGCGGCGAGTAGCCAGGCTCACCCGGGTTGCGATATAATCGAGGGCTTTCCGGGGCTTAGGTCAGGTCCCGGCCCAAAGTTTCACGTTGCCCGTTATCAACGGGAAGGAGAGTCAAGTTGGTCGTCATCAGAATGGCGCGTGGCGGAGCCAAGAACCGCCCCTTCTACAACATCGTCGTCGCCGATTCACGCATGCCGCGTGACGGGCGCTTCATCGAGCGCATCGGCTTCTACAACCCCAAGGCCGCCGAATCCGAGCAGAAGTTCCGCCTCGCGCTCGATCGCGTCTCGCATTGGGTCGGCCAGGGCGCGCAGCCTTCGGCCGCGGTGAAGAAGCTCATCAAGCGTGGCAAGAGCGAAGTCTCCGGCAAGCAGGAAGCGCCCGCCAAGTAACTCGACGGCGGTCGCTGGAGCGGACGCAAGTGCCGCTCAACGACCTGTCGTGGACGAATCGCAGCTTGTGGTGATGGGCCGCATCGTCGGTCCCTTCGGCGTGCAGGGCTGGCTCAAGGTCAAGGCATTCACCGAGGCGCCCGGCGCGTTGGGAGGATTCCCGCGTTGGCTCGTCGGTGCTCGCGAAGGGTGGCGCGAGATGCCGATCGAGGACTTCGAGGTGCACTCGAAGGGCCCGGTCGCCAAGCTCGCCGGCTGCGACGACCGCGAGGGCGCCGAAAGGCTGCGCGGCTGCGACGTGGCGGTGCCGCGCGAGGAATTGGGCAGCGCCGAGGAGGGATCGCTGTACTGGATCGACCTCGTCGGGCTCGATGTCGTGGACCAGGAAGGTGCTGCGCTCGGGAAGGTCGATGGCCTCTTCGAGACTGGCGAGACCAGCGTGCTGGTGGTGAAGGGAACGAAGGAGCGCATGATCCCGTTCGTCCCCGCGTACGTGAAGTCGGTCGACCGCGAGGCGAAGCGCATCACGGTGGACTGGAAGGCGGATTACGACACGTGATGCATTTCGACGTGATCACGCTCTTCCCGGAGATGTTCGACGCGCTCGCCGACCACGGCATCACGCGCCGCGCGATGGACCAGAAGCGCTTCGAGATGAAGACGTGGGATCCGCGCGATTTCACCAAGGACAATTACCGCAGGGTCGACGACCGGCCCTACGGAGGCGGCCCCGGCATGGTGATGATGGCCGAGCCGCTGCAAGCTGCGATCGATGCCGCCAAGGCTCGGCAGCGCGATGCGGGAGTGGCGGCGCCGAAGGTGATATTGATGTCGCCGCAAGGCGAGCGGTTGGGCGAAGCGCTGGTGCGCGAGCTCTGCGGCGAGGCAGGCCTGGTGCTCGTCGCCGGTCGCTACGAAGGCGTCGACGAGCGGCTGGTCGAGCGCAGCGTCGACCGCGAGGTGTCGATCGGCGACTATGTCACCTCGGGTGGCGAGCTGCCGGCGATGGTGGTGATCGATTGCCTGGTGAGGCGCCTTCCGGGGAGCCTCAACGATGCGGATAGCGCGTCCCAGGACTCGTTCGCCGAAGGATTGCTCGACTGGCCGCATTACACGCGGCCGGAGGAGTGGCAGGAGGCGCGGACGCCCGAGGTGCTGATGTCGGGCAACCACGCCGCGATCGCGCGCTGGCGCAGGAAGCAGGCGTTGGGGCGCACGTGGGACCGCAGGCCCGATCTCGTGGACGAGGCGAAGCTCTCGCGCGAGGACCGGCAGTTGCTCGAGGAGTACCGGCGCGAGCGGCAGGCAGCACAGCAGCAGCAATAACAAACCACGCGCATCCCCCGAGGGGGCTCTACGCGAAAGGCCAGACGGCCGGAACCTCAAAAGGAAAACCAAGATGGACCTGATCCAGAAGCTGCACCAGGAAGAAATCAAGCGCCTCGGCCGCAAGATCCCCGAGTTCGCGCCCGGCGACACGGTGATCGTGAAGGTCGCCGTGGTCGAAGGCGACAAGAAGCGCGAGCAGGCCTATGAAGGCGTGGTGATCGCCAAGAGAAGCCGCGGCCTGAACTCCAATTTCATCGTCCGCAAGATGTCGAGCGGCGAAGGCGTGGAGCGCACGTTCCAGACCTACTCGCCGTCGATCGCCTCGATCGAGGTGAAGAGGA
>JBDTXQ010000185.1:0-5802 GCA_040006115.1 Usitatibacter sp. | reverse complement strand
CAAAAAAGCCTGTCCGCTCAAGGGTCTGGGCCTCCACAAGGCTTGGTAACAACCCCTTGCTTTCATTCATGTTTTCCGGGATAATGACAGGCTCACGGGTCGAATTGGAGTTCGTGCCCACTACAAGGCGAGGATCATGAGAGACGGCATCCACCCCAACTATCGCGAAGTCGTGTTCCTGGACACCAGCTGCGATTTCGGTTTCGTGACCCGTTCCACGGTCGCGACGAACGAGACCATCAAGTGGAAGGATGGCAAGGAATATCCGGTCTACAAGATCGAAATCTCGGCCGAGTCGCACCCCTTCTACACCGGCAAGCAGAAGATCGTGGATACCGCCGGCCGCGTGGACAAGTTCAAGAAGCGCTACGCCCGCAAGGGCACGGCGAAGGCCGCCGAGTAATCGCGCCTCGCGTCGAGCGAAAAGGCAGCCCCGTGGCTGCCTTTTTTGTTTTAATCGTCCAATGACCGCCACCGAAGAATCCCTCCGCGGCCGGATCGCATACGACGGGACGAGCACGCCGCTGAAGACGGCGCTCTTCCTCGTGGTGTGCTTCGCATGGCTTCTTCCGGGGCTGGTCGGCCACGATCCCTGGAAGTACGACGAGGCGGTCGTCTTCGGCGTGGTGATGGAGATGCTGCGCTCGGGCGACTGGGTGATGTTCCGCATCGCGGGCGAGCCCTTCTTCGACAAGGCGCCGCTTTTCATCTGGGTGGCGGCGGCGTTCACCAAGGTCTTCGGCCTGTTGCTGCCCGCGCACGATGCCGCGCGTCTCACCGCCGGATTCTTCATGGCCTCGACGCTCGCGTTCCTGTCGCTCGCGTGCCGCGAGCTGATCGGCGATCGCGCGCTGCGGATCGGGGTTTTCCTCTTCATCGGCTGCCTGGGGCTCCTGCTGCGCGCGCACGAGATGATGACCGACCTCGCGGGGCTCACCGGCGTGGCGCTCGGGCTCTACGGGGTCGTGCTCGCCAAGCGCCGGTCGCGCGTGGGCGGCCTGGTCGCGGGATTGGGGATCGGCGTGGCGTTCCTCGGCAACGGCTTCCTGCCGGCGGCAATGCTGCTGGGCCTCATGGTGCTGCTGCCCGCCACCAGCCACTTCTGGCGCACGCGCGATTACGCCGCCACCGCCGCGATCGCGGTCGTATCGGCGCTTCCCCTCCTCGCGATCTGGCCGCTCGCCCTCGCAAGCGCCGCGCCCGGCTACCTGCAGGTCTGGCTCGACAATGCGGTCGCCTCCCGTTGGAGCGATCCCTTCGCGCACGACAACGGCATGGAGATGATCTACTTCGCGCGCATCCTGCCGTGGTATGCGTGGCCCGCGTGGCCGTTCGCGGTGTGGGCCCTGTGGCGCGGCAGGCGCAACCTCCTCGACCGGCGCGATCTCATGCTGCCGCTCACCGCATTCATCGCGTTCTTCCTGGTGGTCTCGGTGTTCGGCGAGGCGCGCGAGGCCAACGGGCTCGCGCTGCTCCTCCCGCTCGCGATCCTCGGGGCCGCGGAGCTGGACAGCGTGCCGCGCGGCGCGGCGAGCGCGCTCGACTGGTTCGGGATGATGACCTTCCTCGCCTTCGGCGCGCTGCTGTGGGTGGGCTGGTTCGCCGCGATGACGGGGCGCCCCGAGATCGCCGCGGCGTGGATCGCCAAGGAAGTGCCGGGCTTCAAGTATCCGTTCAGCTTCATCGCCTTCGCGCTGGCGGCGCTCCTCACGCTCATCTGGGTGGTCGTGGTCGCGCGGTCGCTGCGCTCCACGCGCCGCGCGCTGGTGAACTGGACGGCGGGGATCACGATGGTGTGGATGCTCATGATGACCATCGGGCTGCCGCTCGTGGACCAGGCGCGCAGCTACCGGCGCGTCGCCGCGCGCATCGTCGAGCAGCTGCCACCCGGCTTCACGTGCATCGCGCGCCACAACTTGGGCGACGCGCAGCGCGCGCTCCTCGACTATTTCGCCAAAATCACGACGGTGCGCGAGGAGAGCCCCGCCGCCCAGCGCTGCCGCGCGCTCCTCGTCCAGGCTGCCCCGCTCAGGATCCCGGTGATCGGCCCCGAATGGACCGAGGTGTGGCGCGGCTCGCGGCCCGGGGACCGCAACGAGCTGTTCATCCTTTTCGGGCGATAGACTCGTCCAGCAGCTCGATCCAATGGCGCACCGGCTTCGCCGTGCCCGACTGGATGTGCGCGAGGCAGCCGATGTTGGCGGTGGCGATCTCCTGCGGCGCACCGGACTCCAGCGCGCGCACCTTGTTGCGCAGCAGGTCTTTCGAGATCCCCGGCTCCAGCAGTGAATAGGTCCCCGCCGAGCCGCAGCACAGGTGCGCGTCGGGCACCGCGGTGAGCGTGAAGCCCGCGTCGCGCAGGATCGACTCCACCACGCCGTTCACCTTCTGGCCGTGCTGCAGGCTGCAGGGCGAATGGAACGCGACCTTGGCGCCGGAGAGACCCGCTCCCAGCTGCCGCGCGAGGCTCGCGCGCTCCGCGTCGACGACCTCCGAGATGTCGCGCGCAAGCGAGGAGATGCGCTTCGCCTTCGCGGCATAGGCCGGGTCGTGCTGCAGCAGGTGGCCGTATTCCTTCACCATCGTGCCGCAACCACTCGCGGTGATGACAACGGCCTCGGCGCCCGCTTCGATCTCGGGCCACCACGCGTCGATGTTCGCCTTCACGAAGCCGAGCGCCTCCTGCTGGTAGTTGAGGTGGAAAGTCACGGCGCCACAGCATCCTGCGCGCGGCGCATCCACGAGGGAAATGCCGAGCCGGTCGAGCACGCGCGCCGTCGCGGCGTTGATCGACGGCGCCATCGAGGGCTGTACGCATCCGCCCAGCACCAGCATCCGGCGCGCATGGCGCGCGGCAGGCCACGCCCCTTGCGCGCGCCGCGCGGGAATCTTGCGGGCGAGCGCCTTCGGCAGGATCGGCTTCACGGCGCGGCCGAGCACCAGCGCCGAGGCGAAGAACGCGCGATGGGGTAGCGTGCTCTTCAGCGCCCAGCGCCGGAGACGATCCCACGGCGTGCGCGGGACCTTCTTCTCGACCAGGTCGCGGCCGATGTCGACGAGGCGCCCGTATTCCACTCCCGACGGACACGTGGTTTCGCAAGCGCGACAGGTCACGCACCGGTCGAGGTGCAGCTGCGTGCGGCGGGTCACCGGCGCGCCCTCGAGCATCTGCTTCATGAGGTAGATGCGCCCACGCGGGCTGTCGAGCTCGTCGCCCAGCAGATTGTACGTGGGGCAGGTCGCGAGGCAGAAGCCGCAATGGACGCATTTGCGCAGGATGGCGTCGGCCTCGACGCCCTGGGCGGTGTCCTTGATCCAGTCGGCGAGCCGGGTCTGCATCAGGCGCCGAAAGGCTTGATGCCTTCGCGCTCCATCGCGCGCTTCACCGCCGGGCGCCCGGCCATGCGCGTAAAGAAGGGCTCGATGTTCGTCATGCGCAGCGCCGAGGGCTCGAGCCAGCGGCCCCAGCGCGCCATCACCATGAAGTAGAGGTCGGCGACAGTCATGGTGTCGCCCGACCAGTAAGGATGGGTGAGCGCGGCGTCCTCGTCGCGAAACCAGGCGAGGAGCTTTTCCGTGCCGCGTGCCTTCACCGCTTCCCGCACTTCCTTCGCCGCGGCGAAGTCGTCCTCGTGGAAGAAGCGGTTGAAAAGCGGATGCGCCTCGGTCGCGAGGGTCGCGATTCGCTCCAGGGTCCGGGCGCGTTGCCACGATCCCGGCCGACCGAGAAGCTCCCCGGACGCGTCGTGCTTGTCGCAGAGGAACTCGATCAGCGCGACGCATTCGGTGAGCACGCCCTCGGGCGCTACCAGCGCGGGCACCTTGCCCTTCGGATTGAGTTTGCGGTACTCCGCGCCCGCGTGCTCGTTGGCCGCGAGGTCGACCTTCTTCAGCTCGTAGGCAACCCCGAGCTCCTCGAGCAGGCAGGTCACGATGAGCGAGCACGCGCCGGGCGAATAGTAGAGGGTGTACATGATTCCTCGAGATCTTTAAGTCGTACCTGACACGACTTTTTAGAAGTCGTACATGCGGCCGGGGTTGAGGATGCCTGAAGGGTCGAAAGCGTCCTTCAGGCGGCGGTGGATCTTCATGAGGGCGGGCGGCAACGGGTGGAAGACGCCGATCGACTTGTCGCCGCCACGGAAGAGCGTTGCGTGGCCGCCCAGGCGCTCGGCGGTGGAACGAATGTTCAGGGGGTCGAGGTCGCCGCTCACCCAGCGCACGCCGCCGCCCCACTCGACCAGCTGCGGGTGTGCGGTCGTGACCGCCGCGGCCGTCTGCGGGAGCGAGAGGCGCCACAACGCACGCGACGCGGAGAAGAAGGGCAGGCGATGCTCGCGCAGGTCGCGCCAGTACTCGCCCGCTTCGATCTCCTCGCCGCCCATTTTCGTCTTGGCGGCGGCGACCGCCGTCGCGGCGCCCGAAAGACGCACGCGCATGCGACCCTCCTGCCACGCGGTCGCCGACACCGGCAGCGGCAGCCCCGCCCAGCGATTCGCCTGCGTGGTCGCGCTGTCCTCGTCCATCTCGAAGGCGAGCGTGGCTTCGGCGGACGGCCGCGGCAGCACCTTGAAGGAAATCTCCGTGATCACGCCGAGCGTGCCGAGCGCCCCGGTCATGAGCCGCGAGACGTCGTAGCCCGCAACGTTCTTGATCACGCGCCCGCCGAAACTCAGGTCCTCTCCCTTGCCGTTCACGACGCGCGTGCCGAGGACGAAGTCGCGCACCGATCCGGCGTAGGGCCGGCGCGGGCCGGACAGGCCCGACGCCACCGCGCCGCCGATGGTGGCCGCTTCACCGAAGTGCGGCGGCTCGAAGGGGAGCATCTGGCGTTCGGCCGCGAGAGCGCTCTCGAGCTCGGCGAGGCGCGTGCCGGCCCGCACCGTGACCACGAGCTCCTTGGGCTCGTATGCGACGATCCCCGCGTAGGGCGCCATGTCGAGGCGCTCGCCGTCGAAGGCCTGCCCGTAGAAGTCCTTGCTGCCGCCGCCGCGAATGCGCAGCGCCGCCCTGCGTCCCGCCTGTCCGCGCACGCGCTCGCAAATCCCGGCGATGAAATCGTCGCTCATCAGAATCGAGGGATGTCGGCGTGGGGCATGCGTCCCGCGCGCATGTGCGTGCCGCCCCACTCGGCACAGCGCTTCAATGTCGGCACGGCCTTGCCGGGATTGAGGATGCCGTCGGGATCGAACGCCGCCTTCACCGCGTGGAACGCGGCCAGCTCGGGTGCGCGGAACTGAACGCACATCTGGCGAAGCTTCTCGATGCCCACGCCGTGCTCACCCGTGATCGTGCCGCCGACCTCCACGCAAAGCTCGAGGATGCGCCCGCCGAACTCCTCGCTTCGCTCGAGCTCGCCCGCCTTGTTGGCGTCGTAGAAGATGCAGGGATGGATGTTGCCGTCGCCCGCGTGGAACACGTTGCCGACAGTCATGCCGTATTCGACGGAAAGCCGTGTGATCTCGTCGAGCACGTCGGGAAGGCAGCGGCGCGGGATGGTGCCGTCGATGGTGTAGTAATCGGGAAGGATCGTGGCGAGCGCCGTGAAGGCGCCCTTGCGCGACTTCCACAGGCGCTCGCGCTCCGCCGCGCTCGCCGCGACACGAACTTCGGAAGCCCCGCAATGCGCGAGGATCGCCTCTACGGCGTCGAGCGCTTCCTGGGTTTCCTCCCGGCCGCCATCCACCTCGGCGAGCAGCAGCGCCTCGGCGCCCTTCGGGAATCCCATCGCCATGAAGCGCTCGCAGGCCTCGATCACGATGCGGTCCATCATCTCGAGCGCCGCGGGAATGATGCCGGCGC
>JBDTXQ010000184.1:0-5838 GCA_040006115.1 Usitatibacter sp. | reverse complement strand
TCGACTGCTCGTGCTTCGACGGCATCTACGTGACCGGCGACGTGTCGCCGGAATATCTCGAGGGCATCGAGAACGGGCGCCGCGACGGCGAGTCGACCGACACGCGGCTTTCGAGCTACCAGCTCGACCTCGGCCTGTCGCGGGTCGACAATTAGAAGAAGTCCCATGCCCCTGAAGCCCGACACGCTCGGCGTCCGTGCCGGCGGACTGCGCAGCAATTTCCAGGAGCACTCGGAGGCGCTCGCGCTCACCACGAGCTTCGTCTTCAAGAGCGCGGGCGAAGCCGCGCGCAAGTTCGCCAACGAAGAGCCGGGCAACGTCTACTCGCGCTTCACCAATCCCACGGTGAAGATGTTCCAGGACCGCCTCGCCGCGCTCGAAGGCGCCGAGGCGTGCGTGGCGACCGCCACCGGCATGGCGGCTGTCGCCACCACCGCTTTCGGGCTTCTCGAGAGTGGCGATCACATCGTCGCCGCGCGCGGCGTATTCGGCACCGTCGTGCCGCTCTTCGACCAGATCCTCGCGCGCTTCGGCGTCACCACCACGTGGGTGGGCTTGACCGACCTCGACGCGTGGAAGAAGGCGATGCGGCCGCGGACGCGGCTTGTCTTCGTCGAGACGCCCTCGAACCCCGTGTGCGAGATCGCCGACATCGCGGCGCTCGCGATGATCGCCCGCGACGCGAAGGCGATTCTCGCGGTTGACAACTGCATGTGCTCCCCGGCCCTGCAGCGCCCCATCGAGATGGGCGCCGACCTCGTGATCCATTCCGCCACCAAGTACCTCGACGGCCAGGGGCGCGTGCTCGCGGGCGCCATCGCCGGGCGCGCCGACCTGGTTTCCGGTCCGCTCCTCGCGTTCGTGCGCACGGCCGGTCCTGCGATCTCGCCCTTCAACGCGTGGATCTGCCTGAAGGGGATGGAGACGCTGCGCCTGAGGATGGACGCGCAGTCGGCGAACGCGCTCGAGACCGCGCGCTGGCTCGAGGGCCACCGCGCGGTGGAGCGAGTTCACTATCCAGGCCTCGATTCGCACCCGCAGCATGCGCTCGCCTCGCGCCAGCAATCGGCGGGGGGCGCGGTGCTCTCGTTCGTCGTGAAGGGAGGGCGCGAAGCGGCGTGGAAAGTCATCGACGCCGTGAAGCTCGTCTCCATCACCGCCAACTTCGGCGACGTGAAGACCACCATCTGCCATCCGGCGACGACGACCCACGGCCGCATTCCCGCCGCGGAGCGCGACGCTTCCGGGATCGTCGAGGGACTGATTCGCCTCGGCGTGGGACTCGAGGATCCGTCCGACGTGCGCGCCGACCTCGAACGCGGGCTTGGAGGCTAGCGCCGTGGCGAGGAGCGCGCGGGTCTTCCTGATGTGCCCGCCCGAATTCTTCACGGTGGCGTACATCATCAACCCGTGGATGCACGGCAACCTGCGCAAGATCGACAACGCGGTCGCGAAGCAGCAGTGGCGCTCGCTCTACGACGTGCTGACCGACCACGCCACGGTGCGCCTCGTGCTGCCGCAGCCGGGCTCGCCGGACATGGTGTTCACCGCCAACGCGGGCCTGGTGAAGGGCAGGCGTGTCATCGTGTCGCGCTTCCGCTTTCCCGAGCGCCAGTACGAGGAGCCGTACTTCGCCGACTGGTTCATGGACCGCGGCTACGACGTTTCCCTCATGCCGCGCGACGTGCCGTTCGAGGGCGCGGGCGACGCGCTTTTCGACCGCTCGGACGACTGCCTGTGGATGGCGCACGGCCACCGCTCGATTCCGGCGGCGCGCGAGATCCTCGCGCAGCGCCTCGCAATGGACGTGGAAGTACTGAAGCTCGTCGACCAGCGCTTCTACCACCTCGATACCTGTTTCTGTCCGCTCGAAGGCGGCTACGTCATGTACTACCCGCCCGCGTTCGACGACGTGTCGCGCCAATCGATCGAAAGGCGCATCCCCGCGGCGAGGCGCATCGCCATCGGCGAGGAGGATGCGCTCGCCTTCGCCTGCAACGCCGTGAACATCGACTCCACCGTCGTGGTGAATCGCGCCACGGCGGGATTCGTGAAGTCCCTCGCACGCCAGGGGTTCGAGGTCGTGCAAACGCCGCTCTCCGAGTTCATGAAGGCGGGCGGCTCCGCCAAATGCCTCACCCTGAGACTGGACGAGCCATGATCATCCGAATCGTGCTGGCGTCTTTTCTCGTGCTGCCGCTGGGCGTGGCCGCCGAGATGTACAAGTGGATCGACGAGAAGGGCCGCACCGTGTATTCCGAGACGCCGCCGCCCGACGGCAAGGGCGGCAAGGTCGAGGTGAAGCCCGCCACGGGTTCGTCAAGCTCGGCGCCCGCCACCGACTGGGTGAAGAAGGAGCAGGACTCGCGCAAGGAGCGCATCCTGAACGAGCAGGAGGAGCGCCAGCAGAAGTCGCAGGCCGAATACCAGGCGGCGGTGCGCAGGAACAACTGCATCGAGTCGCAGCGCCAGCTGAACATCGTGCAGTCGGCGCGCCCGGTATTCCAGGTGAACGAGAAGGGCGAGAAGGTCTACCTCGAGGACCGCGACCGCCAGCGCGAGATCGACGGCTGGAAAGACAACGTGCGGAAGTTTTGCAACTGATGAAGGCGCTCTGGCGCGCGCTCGCCTCCTGCGCCGCCCTGGGGCTCGCCGGATGCAACGTCACGGGACACGTCTCCAAGGAGCGCGAGCCGCGCTTTGTCGCGCCCGCGCCCGCGGCGGCGGCGCCGCGCGTGGCGCTCGTGCTCGGCTCGGGCGGCCCGCGCGGGTTCGCGCACATCGGCGTGCTGAAGGCGCTCGAGGACGCGGGCATCCGTCCCGACCTCGTGATCGGCTCGAGCGTGGGCTCGATGGTGGGGGCCCTTTACGCCGCGGGCATGAGCGCGCGCGATCTCGAGCGCCTCGCCTACGAGATCAACGTGCTCGAGTTCTTCGAGTTCCGTTCGCTCACCGGGGGGCTCGCCAGCGGCGGCACGATCCAGAACTACGTGAACACCAAGGTCGACGGGCGCCCGATCGAGCAGCTCAAGATCCCGTTCGTGGCGGCGGCGACGCGCCTTTCCGACGGGAAGCTCGCGCTCTTCAATCACGGCGACACGGGCCTCGCGGTGCGCGCGTCGGGCGCGAGCCCCGGGCAATTCGAGCCGGTGCGAATCGGCGACGAGCTCTACATCGACGGCGACGAGGCGAGCCCGGTGCCGATCCACGCGGCGCGCGCGCTCGGTGCGCGCGTCGTTATCGCCGTGGACGTATCCGCTTTCCCCGAGGACACCCCGACGAGCGCGCCCGGCGACTGGATCGCCAAGGATGCGCGACGCGCACGCCAGGTGGCGTCGGAATCGAGCGAGGCCGACGTCGTCGTGCATCCCAACATCGGCTATTACGCGGGTCACACCGAGCCTTACCGTCGCCGGGTGATCGCCATCGCGGAGCGGGTCACGCGGGAGAGGCTACCCGCGATCCATGCGGCGATCGCGCGCGCCGGCTCGGCGGCGGCGCACAACGCCCAATCGGCGCCGGGACCTCAGAACGCCTCGATCGGTAGCATCCCGGCGGCCGACGCCTCGAGGTAGCCGCCCTTTTCGTACCAGTCGGGCAGCACCCATCGAACGCGCTCGCGCCCGCCAAGCTGGTAGACGTGGCGTGCGGGGCGATGGGTATGGCCATGGATCATCACGTCGCAGCCTGAATCGGCGAAGGCGCGCTCCACCGCGTCGCGCGAGACGTCCATGATGTCCATCGCCTTCGCCTGCTTGGCGCCCTCGCTCTCCGCGCGCATGCCCTGGGCGAGGGCGAGCCGCTCCGCGATCGGGCGCGCGAGCGCGGCGCGTTGCCAGGCGGGATCGCGCACCTGCGCGCGGAAGGCCTGGTAGGGCGCGTCGTCGGTGCAAAGCGTGTCACCGTGCATGAGGAGCGTGCGTTTGCCGTACAGGTCGATCACAGTGGGATCGGGGATGATCATCGTGCCGGTCGCCGCGGCGAAGCCGTGCGCCACCAGGAAATCGCGGTTCCCGTGCATGAAGGAGACGGGCACGCGCGCCGCGAGCGGGCGTAGCGCCTCGGCGATGCGCGCGGGGAAGGGCAGGGCGGCGATGCCGTCGTCGCCCACCCAGTACTCGAAGAGGTCCCCGAGGATGTAGAGCGCCTCCGAGCGCGGCGCGATGTCCTCGAGGAAGCGCTCGAATTGCGCGGCGATGTCCGGCCGCGCGGCGTCGAGGTGGAGGTCGGAGATGAACAGGGTGCGCGTCAGACGCACTCGGCCTTTTCGATGACGACGGGCTCGACGGGAACGTTCTGGTGGCCGCCGGCGTTGGAGGTCGCGACCTTCCTCATCTTGTCGACCACTTCCTTGCCCTCGACCACCTTGCCGAACACGGCGTAGCCCGGGTTGGCGTCGCCGGAGAAGTTGAGGAAGTCGTTGTCCTTCACGTTGATGAAGAACTGGCTGGTGGCCGAGTCGCGCACGTTGGTGCGCGCCATGGCGACGGTGTAGTTGTCGTTCTTCAGGCCGTTGGTCGACTCGTTCTTGATCGGGGCGCTGACCGGCTTCTGGCGCATGTCCTTCGAGAAGCCGCCGCCCTGGACCATGAAGTCCGGGATCACGCGGTGGAAGATGGTGCCGTTGTAGTGCCCCGCCTCGACGTACTTCACGAAGTTCTCCGTGGAGATGGGCGCCTTTTCCTTGTCCAGCTGGATGACGATCGGGCCCATGGAGGTCGTGAGTTTCACTTTCATCGGTGCGTTTCCTTTCGGCGTGCAGCTGCTGGCGGCGGGCGCCTGGGCGAGCGCCGCGAAGGGCAGCGCCGAGGCAATGACGAGGGATGCGAGGAGGGTGCGGCGGGTGGATTGCATGGGGGTTCCGTTTGCAGCGAGTGAAGAAATCAGGAAGTGACGACGGCCTCGTGGACGATGCGCCACTGGCCGGCCTCGCGGCTCCAGAACTGGCGCTTGGAGGTGCGCTTGGACATGTTGTTCGAGCGGTAGTCCTGCTCGAAGCTGATCATCATGAGGTCGCGCGAGCCGGGATACTCGAAGAGGCTCACCTCGGAGACGCCCACCTTGATCCAGGTCTTGCCGACGTTCACCTGGCGTTTGCGCGCGCTCCACGTGGCGAAGTCGCGGAGCTCGGAGCGGAAGTTGCGCGAGTAGTGCGAGAGGTAGCGGTTGGAGTCGAGGCTTTCCCAGTCGCTCTTCCACTTGTCGAAGGCGGCGAGGAAGCCCTCGCGCTCGGCCTCCCACCGGCTGGGCTCGCGCCACTCCACCGCCTGGCCGATCACCACTGGCGTGCGGCTCACGTCCACGTACGTGGAGAGCCGCGCAAGGTCCTCGTTGGTGAGCACGATGCAGCCGTCGGTCGCCCAGGGCGCGCGCGCGTAGGTCTCCGAGGGCGTGCCGTGCAGCCAGATGCCGTGGCCGTTGCGCCCGTTGACGCGGTCCCAGTCGTTCGGATAGCTGAGCGGATAGGCGCCCGGGCCGTAGAAGTCCGGCAGCTTGTCCTTCATCGCGAGGATGTTGTAGACGCCGATGGGAGTCTTCTGGTCGCCCTCGCGCGCCTTGTCGACGCCGTTCCTGCCCAGGCTGATGTAGAAGTCGGTCACGTAGCGCGGGCGGCCGAGGTCGTTCGCGTAGACGAAGAGGCGCGAGCGCGAGGTGTCGATGAGGAGGGCGTGGGACTGCTTGGGCGCGAGCTGCAGCAGCGGCGCGGGCAGATAGGTCACCGGCGGCGCGTTGGTGTAGCGCTTCATGCGCACGCGCGCCTCGTCCTGGAGGGGTGTCACGCTCGCGGCGCTCGCCGTGCTCGAGGCGAACGCGATCGGCTGGCCCGCGCTCGCCATC